>PLAD01000185.1 GCA_003134215.1 Armatimonadota bacterium | reverse complement strand
CAGATGGAGGGGGCGCGGGAAGACGTTAATGTCGACCCGGAGAAAAAGCATCCCGCCGACTTCATACTCTGGTTCACCAATAAGCCGGATCATATCATGAAGTGGGAGTCGCCGTGGGGCGTCGGCTATCCCGGGTGGCATATCGAATGCAGCGCGANNCGCGATGAGCATGCGTTATCTTGGGGAGACGCTGGACATCCATTGCGGCGGAATCGATCATATCCCGGTCCACAACACCAACGAAATCGCGCAAAGCGAGTGCGCTACCGGACACACGTTTGCGCGCTTCTGGATACACGGCGCTTTCTTGAATATCAAAGGCTCGACGGGACCTGGGCACGCAAAGATGGCCAAGTCGGGCGACAACTTTATCACGATGGAACGCCTACTCGACCGCGGTTTCGATCCGCTGGCTTACCGATACTTCTCGTTCAATGCCCACTATCGATCGGAATTGACATTTTCCTGGGATGCGCTAGACGGCGCTCGCAGAGCGCTTGCCAGGATCTACCGGCTATCGTTGGCCCCTGAACCGAATACGAAGGAAGAGCTGGAGGAGGCTTCGGCGAAAATAGAAGCAGCGCTCCTAGATGATTTGAATGCTCCGAAGGCACTGGCGATCTTGCATGAGACAAGATCTTTTGCGCTATGGAAGAAGTTCGATCCTATACTCGGGCTCGAAGTCGTTCGGAATGCCGAGCGCTTAGTTGTCAGGCCCAATGTTCCGACCGAAGTGCTGCGACTGGCCGCCGAGAGAAACGATGCCAGGCTCGCTAAGGACTGGGCAACCGCAGACAGCTTGAGACGTCAAATCGAACAAGCCGGATTCGTCGTATCGGATGATCCGTCGTCGTCACGTTTGACTCCGGCCTAGCCTGGTATAACTGCCTGAACTGGTTTGAACCTGATGATTTTGCGGAGTTGGCGCAGTTCCTGCTGATATCGGCATCATGCCGGTCATCGTCGATCTCAAGAAAATAGCTCTCTGGATCTTCACCATTTCCTGCGCCCTCGCCGCCTTCGTTACGCCGATTGTTTCGTCGACCTGCCGGTAGGAGGCGCCGAAACTGTCTCAGTCAGCCGGATAGAGCACCAAAACCGGCAGGGACAATCTCCGCCGCCGATCTGAGCAAAATAGCTCCGCCTTGCTTATCTGCCTTCAGGCAGAATTCGGCGCCACACTATGAAAGCAAACCGATTCTACGGAAGGTTTCGTCGATGTGTTTTAGGTGGTAGCGGACATCGAAGATGTGTTCCAGGTCCTCTGCTGTCAGGTGCTCCTTGACAGTTTCGTCTTCGGCCAATGCCGATTTGAAGCTCTGACCTTCCCATGCTTTGGCGGCATTGCGCTGCGCAACCTTGTAGGCATCGTCCCGTGAGAGTCCCTTTTCGATCAGGGATAGCATGACCTGTTCCGACGATACCAGGCCGCCCATCTTCTCCAAGTTCTTCAGCATGTTCTCGGGATAGATGATAAGCGTGTCGAGAATGTTGGTGAACTTCCGCAGCATCCAGTCGACCAGAATGCAGGTATCGGGGAGGATAATCCGCTCGACACTGGAGTTCGCGAGGTCCCGCTCATGCCAGGTGGTGACATCTTCGAGCGCCGGGACGACATTGCCGCGGACGACGCGGGCGAGGCCGGAGACGGTTTCGGAGTTCCACGGGTTGCGCTTGTGCGGCATGGCGGACGAGCCGCGCTGTCCGGCGGCAAAGTACTCCTGAACCTCCAGGATCTCCGTGCGCTGCAAGTTGCGCAGTTCGGTGGCGAATTTCTCAAGGGACCCGGCGAGGATGGCCAGTGTGGTAAGAAACTGTGCGTGGCGATCTCGTTGCAGGATCTGTGTGCTGACAGGCGACGGTTTGAGGCCAAGCCGCTCGCAGACCCATTCTTCGACCTTCGGTTCGATATTGGCATGTGTCCCGACTGCGCCGCTCACTTTGCCGTAGGCGATCGATTCACGAGCCGCCTGCAGTCGCTCGATACTGCGGGTCAATTCGGCGTACCAAATTGCGAGCTTGAATCCGAACGTAATAGGCTCGGCATGGATTCCGTGGGTACGTCCGATCTGCAGCGTGTCTTTGTGCTCCAGCGCAATTCGACCGATCACACTCAGAAGATTTTCGGCGTCCTTGAGGATAATGTCCGCGGAGTCCCGCAACAGCAGCGACAGGGCTGTATCGACCACATCGTAGGAGGTGATGCCGTAATGGACGAACCGTCCCTCCGGGCCGAGATGCTCCTGAACGTTTTTGACAAACGCCATCACATCGTGGCGCGTTTCCAGTTCCAGTTCGGCGATTCGGTCCAGTTCAAATTTGGAACCGGCCTTTATCTTTTCTACATCGTCGGCCGGAATCAGGCCAAAGTGCGCTAGTCCTTCACAGACGGCAATTTCCACATCGAGCCAGCGCCGAGTCTTCGCCTGCGGCTCCCACAAAGAACGCATCTCCGGATGCGAGTAACGATCAATCACGATAAAAAATCCTTAATCTTCGCCAATTTTGTTGGCCAATTATTATAGCCCATCACTGTCCGCTCTTTGACTGATGCTGAACAGCGGTTCACATCGCGTCTCGCTCCTCTGGCGCCATGGCAATTTTATGTCCCTTAATATTTTAAGTGGGGTTAATGATCCTTGTCCAGCCGTCGCCGAGCCTATCGCTTTTGAATTTTTATAGACAGCGCCGTGGGGACGAATACCGATGGTTCTTCTAGGGCAGAAGCTGTGACACGTGGATCTCAGACTTCGGCGCGAACAATGGTTTGACTATTGCGCCGGCAGTGATTTTCTCTCAACTGTTGTCACGTCCAGATTATACCTTTGCCGTTTCACCGGCCTCGCCAGCCACAATTTGCTGCTGTGATTGGCTCTCTTGTTGGATCGTGTCTTTGAGTGCGACATAATCGGTTTTGCCGCTGCCTAGAAGCGGTATGGATTGGACGCGCCGCACTGTCTTTGGGATGCTCAATTCGGTGGCGCCGCTTGCGCGCATGAACTTTGCGAGATCGGACTGAGTCGCCCGATCGGAAGTTGTGGTCAGCACCAGTGTCTCACCTTTGCGCTGGTCCGGCAGACTGATGACGGCGTGTGTCGAATCCGGCCAGCAGAGCTGCGCGTAGTTTTCGACGGATGCGAGCGAAATCATTTCACCGCCGATCTTCGCAAAACGTTTGGCGCGTCCAAGAATTGTGAGATATCCGGCATCGTCAACGCGGACAATATCGCCGGTATCGTACCAACCGTCTGCCGGCGGCTGAAGTTCGCCCGGCAAATCCGCCCTATAGCAGCCTTTCATCACATTGGGTCCCTTCACCCACAGTTGAGATCCGTCGACTATTCCGGGAACCGGAGTGAGTTTAATCGACATCTCCGGCAGCAGTCGACCTACTGAGCCGAGCTTATGGTGCATCGGCGTATTCAGCGCAATCACCGGAGAACACTCGGTAACTCCGTAACCTTCGAAGATTGGGACTCCAAATTTATCGGAGTAGAGCTTGTTCGTTTCTGCTTTTACTTTTTCGGCTCCGGCAAAGATCATCCGCAAAGTATGAAAATCGTAGCAGTTCGCCGACTTCGCAAAGCCGTTCAGAAACGTGTCCGTGCCAAAAAGAAGAGTCGCGTTACCGTGATACGCAAGTTCAGGAATGACTCTGTATTGCAGCGGGGTTGCGTGGAGGAATGTCTTGACTCCGTGCAGCAGAGGGACGAGAACGCCTCCCGTCAAACCAAAGGCGTGAAAGATCGGAAGGGCATTGAAAACGACGTCCTGAGAGTTGTAAGCGACTATTGTTCTGACCTGCTCGACATTGGAAGTAAGATTTTCATGACTGAGAGCAACCCCTTTTGGGAGCCCTTCCGACCCCGAAGTGAACAATATCACGGCTGTATCGCCGGTGGATATTCGCTTAGATTCGGACGGCTCGATTCCGGCCTTCGCCTTGAGGGATGCCGACAGTTTCGCCAGCGGACCTATCTTCGACCGGAGATCCTCGAGGTAGATGATTTCGGCCTTCCTGGATAAAGTCGCCATCAGCTTGTCGAGCTTGCCCTTCTGGATAAATTCGCGGGCAGTGACTATCGTTTTGACTTGCGCCGCCTCCAGGGAAGCCGCGGCGGCGGCGGGACCTGCGGTGAAGTTCAGCATGGCCGGGACCCGTCCATGCGAGGACAGAGCAAAGAACGTGACGACTCCGGCAATGCCTGTCGGAAGAAGGACACCGACATTTTCCTTTTCTCTGGTAAGCGGGGTCAACGCAGACGAAAGTGCGTAGACCCGTGTAATAAGTCCGTCATAGCTGACTGGGTTGCGGGCGGCATCTTCCAGTATTGAGGCGCTTCCTCCGTAGATGGTGCGAGCACCCAGCAAAGCGCGCCAGAGACTGTCCGATTTTGTCCGAGTTGAGAAGACCATATTCGTCATCAGATCGTAAAGGTTTCTCGTCATCGCCTCACGTCGTACACGTCCGGCAAGGTGCGATGTATCCGGTGCGGCCTGTGAAGGCAGGATCGTGATCGTGATTTTTGGAAACCAGCGGATGGGAACAATACCGCGCAGCAAACTGAATGGACTGTACTGAACTCCGTCAATTCGGATTGGAACCACGGGCGCTGTGGACTTACCGGCGATCACGGCCGGGCCGGGGTAGACCTTCATCAATCCGCCGGTCTCGGTAAGTCGGCCTTCGGGAAAGATGACACACTGGCGGCCGGATTTGACTGTCTGGATAATATGGCGGACACTCATGGGCTGCAGAGGATTCAAAGTCGAAATGTCGACAAGGGAAACGACCGGTTTCGCCCACCAGCGGGAAGCCGCGATCGGATCGATGGCGAAGATTGGCTCTCCGGGAAGAAAAGCGCCAAGCAGGAGACCGTCAAGGTAGGACTGGTGATTGGCGACGATTACCGCGCTGGGACCGGCATCAGCAAGGTATTCGAGCCCCGTGATTTCGACTCGATAGATCGTGCGCAGCAAGCCGGTAAAAAACCCCTTCAAAGTATCACGCGGCATGAGCCGGTAGAGGATAACGGCGACTCCGAGGGAGAGCACCGAGACGACAGCAAATACTGTCTTCGGGGAACCGCCGACTTTCAAAATCGCAGCCGACATAAACGAGCCGGCGACAATGAATATCGCAAACCAGATGTTGGAGAGTGAGAGCATTCGCGCCCGTTGATCGTCCCCGACACAAGTCTGCATCATCGTTACCATGGGCACGACGAAGAGGCCGGCGTGAGCGGCCAGCATGACGACCGAAGTTAGCAGTAGCCATGTCCATGACTGCGCGAGGAACTGATGGACTGTCTGGGCCGCGCTCCCGCCGCCGGGATGTGCGTAGGCAAGCCCGGCCATTAACATCCCCCAAAAAGCCATTCCAAGCGCGGCAAGCGACGCGTATTGCAGCGATATTCTGCCGCGCAGCAGGAAAGAACAAAACCATGCGCCGAGGCCGATGCCGAGAGCAAACAAGGCGAGAAGGAGCGTGTTCACCTGGGCATCGCAATGGAGATCGTCCTTAACGAAAATCGTCACCTGGCTCAGCACGGCGGTCCCAACAAACCAGAACCAACCGTTACCCATCAGCAGAATGGTACGCAGACGGTCTTCCGCGCCCCAGCGTATGAGGTCCCAGCTTTGCCGGGGGACGTTCCAGTCGATAGTGAGGTTCGGCGCCGCCGGGGCGGTGTTCGGAGTGAGCAGGCTGAACACCCAGGCGGCAGCGGCGACTCCCATGATGAGGACGACCGCCAAGACAGGCCCTTGCCCTTTGACGGCCATGACGCTGGTGCCGATCAAGGTTCCAAAGAGAATGGCGGCGTAGGTGCCGGACTCGATGGCGCCATTGGCCTCGATCAGCTTTTCATCGGGGAGCAGTTCCGGCGTGATTGCATGCTTGACCGGTCCATAAAACGCAGCGAGCGCTCCGATGAGCACGAGGCAAATGAGCAAGAGTGGAACTTGGGCCGTCATCAAGGCGTATCCGGCGAGACCGAAAGTGAAGATTTCCAGCCCTCGGTTCCAGCGCAAAAGCAGTGATTTCGAATATTTATCGGCGAGTTGTCCGGAGATACCGGAGATTGCGAGATAGGGAAGGATGAACAGCGCCGCCGACAAAGAGACGATCATGTCTCCCTCTTTTTTTGGTACGGCAATCACGCCGAAAACGAGGGCGGCGTTCATTCCATAGCGAAAGAGGTTGTCGTTGAGTGCGCTGAGGAATTGACTGCACCAGAGCGGCAAAAACTGACGGCCGCGCCAGATCGAAGTGACTTTAGACATCGGATAATCCTTTTACAATGTGCCAGCAGGACAGAGAGAGTGCAGCGGATTTCGGAGTCATCTTAAGCGGCTCCGGACGGTGATAAAGACAGTAAAGCGCGGATTGAATGACACAGCCCATGATCATGGCCGCGGAATGCTCGACATCCTGCGGAGGGATTTCGCCCTGTGATGCAGCATCCAGCAGAAGAGTATGCAGGAGGACAGGGAGCGATGCCGAATAGTCTTTGGGGGCGAAGCGCTGGATATGCTGTGCGACGAGTAGGAATACGAACAGGTCGCAGTCGCGATCGAATAGCTCACAGCAGGATTGCACCATCGAAGCAAGCTTTTGGCGCAGTTCTGGAAACTCGCTTTGTTTGTACTCGAGATGCTCGGCAAAGCTGTCGTAGTTCGAAGTGAACACTTCCCAGATAAGTTCATTTTTGTTGGGAAAGTGCCGATAAAGCGCGGCTTCGGTCACGCCGACCAACCGCGCAATATCGCGCATGCTCACGGCATCGATCCCGCGGGCAGCAATGAGTTCGATGGCCGCACGGGAGATTTTCTCTTTGGTTGTAGGAGTTGGAATATTCATGTTAGTTAACGATAACTAACATATCACATTGAAAAATAAATGTCAAGTTGTGTTGCGAGAATAAGAACTTATTTTGCGAGAAACGCTCGTTTCAGCAAAACCGGCGATGGGTAAAATACGATCGGTTCGAAGAACCAGGAGGCCGTAAAGATGAGTGTGGAAGAAATGAGCGCGACAGCGAAAGCCCTCTTCCGTGACGGCAAGGGGCTCCTCGCCATGGACGAGAGCAATCCGACATGCAATAAACGATTTGAAAAGCTTGGTATCCCCCAAACCGAAGAGTACCGTCAAAAATGGCGACAACTCATTGTCACTGCTCCGGGATTGTCGGAGAGCATTTCAGGGGCTATTCTTTACGATGAGACAATCTGGCAAAAGTCGTCGGACGATATCCCTTTTATTACAATTCTCCAGAAAAATGGAATTGTTCCCGGCATCAAAGTGGATGCGGGCGCAAAAGACTTTGCGGGCCACCCCGGTGAGAAAAGCACCGAGGGACTGGACGGCCTGCGCGAACGACTGACGACCTATTTCAATTTCGGCGCCAGGTTTGCTAAGTGGCGGGCAGTCATCACGATCGGGCCGTCGATTCCAAGCATCGCCTGTATCGATGCCAATGTCACTGAACTCACCCTCTATGCCCTGCTTTGTCAGGAAGCCGGGCTAGTTCCAATTGTTGAGCCCGAAGTTCTGATGGACGGCGATCACACGATGGAAAAGTGCCGCGAGGTAACTGTGCAAGTACAGAATGCACTTTTCGAGAAGCTGACCGAGTACGGTGTCGCGCTCGAAGCGCTCATTCTGAAGCCGAATATGATCCTTCCCGGACTCAATTGCCAGATTCAGGAAACCGTTGACGAGACGGCGGAAGCGACAATCGCGACACTGCTTCGCACTGTTCCCGCCAAAGTACCGGCTGTCGCCTTTCTTTCCGGCGGTCAGTCTGCCGAACATGCCACTGCTCGCCTCGCGGCAATGAATACGAAGTACGGCGAGCGCGTCCCGTGGGCTGTCGCTTTCTCGTATTCCCGAGCAATCCAGCAAAAGGCGCTGGAAATATGGCGCGGAGAGGACTCAAATATCGCGGAAGCTCAAAGGTCTCTCATCTTCTATGCAAGCAGCAACCGGCAGGCAAGGCTTGGACGCGAGGCGCCGGCAGTATCTTAGTTCGCACTCTTAGCGGTCTCCTGTTTAGAGCGAAACAAACGGCATAATTTTGGCGAGCTTCTTCGCACCCATGCGCGGAACATCGCCCAGCTCGTCGATAGATTGGAATCCGCCGGACTGGTTACGAAAGTCCAGTATGTCTTGCGCGGTCCCCGGCCCTACTCCAGGGATCTCTTCCAGCTGTTCCAGGCTCGCACTATTTAAGTGGATGACTCCTGACGTTATTTTGTGCTTACCTCCGCGGCGGCTGGACCGCGGCATTTTCTCGCGCCGACTTTTCGGAGCTGCTGTGGAGGCAGGAATGACGGCCGGGGCATCGTCGGATGCGGCGGAGATCGCCGGCGATGGTTTTATTTCCGAGGGGTCCGGAGGAACGTTGACTGCATCGGAGATGATCACCGGTTTGGTTGAGTTGAGCCGGTCCATTCCGTAGGTGACCATGCTGCCCAGTGATATACAGGCCAGTGCAAACAGAGCAAGTTTTGCGCGACTCTCAATCGCCATGCTGTAGTATGGAACCTTTCAGCGATAATACGGGTCAGCTCAATTGTTACCAGCGGAACAATTATGAAACACAAACATCTCTCCGCGCACTGGGCGCTCCTGGCGGTGACTCTCTTTATTCTCTCGGCGTCAGCGTCGACGGCGTCAACCTGGAACAGCCGAACTGTCCACTTTAAAAGGGGACGAACGGCAGCTTCGGTCACTGTGTACCTGCATGGATATCGGTCGAAGGCAACTTTTACCCTGAAGGCTAAGGCCGGTCAAAAGCTTTCAATTGTGACTACCGAAGGCGGCGCCGATGTGGTCATGGTGTACTATCCGGACGGCAAGTCCGACGGAGCTCCGGGCGGAATCGAAGGCACCGTTCCCGCATCTGGCAAAACAAAAATAGTCGTCACCGAGCACACGATGGCGGAGCCATGGTCAGGCAAGTTGGTCCTCACAATCAGACTGCTCTGAGTAGGCGACTCAGATGACGATATTGACCAGTTTCCCGGCGACCGGAATAACCTTCTTAGGCTCAGCCCCGCCGAGCAGTTCTCTAATTCGCGGGCTGGCCAATGCGAGAGCAACGATTGATGCATTGTCGGCGTCAGCAGGAGCCGTCATCTTATCGCGCACCTTGCCGTTGATCTGTACGATCAGCGTTATCTCGTCGGCCTTCGCAATATTTGCGTCGCTGATCGGCCAAGGGTTGCGATAGAGGAAACCGTCATTACCAAGCGCCTCCCAGAGTTCATCAGCAAGGTGCGGCGCATATGGCGCTATAAGACGGATCAGGTACTCGATTGCCTCATCCAGCGCCGATGACCGGCGTCCCTTTGGAAGCGCATTGCTGACCTCGTACATCAAGTTGACCCACTCCATCAAAGCAGCCACGGACGTATTGAATCGGAACGACTCCAAATCGTCGGTTACTTTCGCAATCGTCTGATGAGTCTTTCGGCGCAGCGCCTTTTCCGGGTCGGACAAACCGCGTTCGATCTTTTCACGCCACCCGATCCGGCTGAAACCGTCGACATATTGCGCTGTCAGTCGGTAGACGCGCTGAAGAAACTTGGCCGAGCCACGGATACCGTCCTCGCTCCACTGCACTGTCTCCTCGAACGGCGCGACAAACATCTCGTAGACTCGCAGAGCATCGGCGCCGTACTTTTCGGCGGTTTCATCCGGCGTAACTACATTGCGCAGCGACTTGCTCATCTTAACCCAGCGGTAGATAATCTGGTCTTTGGGATATGTCGCGAGTTCCTCGGGGCGCAGCACTTTCCAGTCTTCGATAGGCTCACCGTCAGTCTCCTCAGCTTCGTCCTCGTGCGACGGTTTCCGCCCCGGTGTGTAAGCAAGCATCATGCCCTGGTTACGAAGCGTCGAAAAGGGTTCGACGAATCCGACCAGTCCCGCATCGTACAGGACTTTGGTCCAGAACCTTGCGTAGAGCAGATGCATGACCGCATGCTCGGCGCCGCCGACATACATATCCACCGGCAGCCAGTAATCGACAGACTCCCGCGAGAAGGGAGCGGAGTCGTTATGCGGATCGGCAAAGCGAAGGAAGTACCATGATGAGCAGGCGAAGCCTCCCATCGTATCCGTCTCGCGTCGAGCCGGGCCGCCGCAGACCGGGCACGCAGTGTTGACGAATTCGGGAATGGTCGCAAGAGGAGCCTCACCGGTACCGGATGGCTCGTAATGTGCGACATCGGGCAGTTTGACTGGCAAATCGGCATCGTGTACGGGAACCTCGCCATGTTCGGGACAGTGAATAATCGGGATCGGTGCGCCCCAATACCGCTGGCGGGAAATAAGCCAGTCACGCAGTTTGAAAGTAACGACAGGTTGGCCCATTCCCTGCTCGAGCAGCCACTGTGAAATCTTCTTCGCCGCCTCTTTGCCTCCCGGACTGCCGTTAAGCGGGCCCGAGTTGATCAACGCGCCGTCACCGGTGTACGCCTCCATTTCCACCGCAACACCACCGTCGATCACCTGGACAATCGGCAGGTCGAACTTTTTCGCGAATTCAAAGTCACGCTGATCGTGTGCTGGGACCGCCATAATTGCGCCAGTGCCATAGCCCATCAACACGTAGTCTGCGATCCAGATTGGAACAGGACTGTTGTTGACCGGGTTGACCGCATATGCTCCTGTCCAGACTCCAGTCTTCTCCTTGCCCTCGGCAAGGCGGTCGATATCGGAGATGTGCTGCGCCCGGAGGACGTACGCATCCACGGCGGCTCGCTGTGATTCCGAAGCGATCTCCTTGACCAGCGGATGTTCCGGCGCAAGCACCATAAAAGTGGCGCCCCAGAGGGTATCGGGACGTGTCGTGAAGATTCTGAGCTTGTCTTCTCTGCCTTCGACGACGAAATCAACCTCTGCGCCTTCGCTGCGACCGATCCAGTTACGCTGCATCGAACGGATGCCCTCAGGCCAGTTGAGGCCGTCGAGATCGTTGAGCAGGCGGTCGGCATAGGCGGTGATTTTGAAAAACCACTGCGGCATCTGACGCTTTTGGACAACGGTATCGCAGCGCCAGCAGCGGCCATTGACGACTTCTTCGTTGGCGAGGACAGTCTTATCCACCGGGCACCAGTTGACAGGCGCGTTTCGTCGGTAAGCAAGTCCCTTTTGGTAGAGCAGCAGGAACAGCCACTGTGTCCATTTGTAGTAGTTCGGGTCGCTGGAGTTGATTTCGCGGTCCCAGTCGTAGGAAAGCCCGACGATATCGAACTGCTGCTTATAGGTGGCCGCGAACTCTCGAACCATCTCACGGGGGTTAAGTTTGCGCTTAATCGCCTCGTTCTCGGCCGGCTGTCCAAAGGCATCCCATCCCATCGGATGGAGCACGTTGAAGCCCTTCATCCGTTTCTGGCGCGAAATGATGTCGGTGGCGATCCAGCCCTCGGGATGTCCGACGTGCAGCCCGGCACCGGAAGGGTACGGAAACATGTCGAGCGCGTAGTATTTCGGCTTCTCGCTGCCCGGTTCGCCCGGATTCGCGGCGCGGAACGTGCTTTGCTCCAGCCAATGGCGTTGCCAGGCGGGCTCGAAGATGGCGAAGGGAAATTGCTTGCGGACTTGCATGGTGGTGGAAGGGAGAAGTTAGAAGGAAGATGTCAGAAGTGAAAGACAGGAATTGCGGCAGCGACGCGGTTCGCTAGGCTTCGGCTGACTTTGTTGAACTATGAATAAGAAACCGATCTGCATCGCGACGCGTAATGTGAACAAGGCCCGCGAGATGGCCCCCGTGCTGGAGCAGTTCTGGGAGGTGAAATATTAAATCATCGGCTGATTATCTCGAGATGGCGGAACTGGAAGACATCGCGGAGACCGGCGATACTTTCCTGGCGAACGCGACGCTCAAGGCGGTGGCGACGTCGGAAGTCATTTCCGATTATGTGCTGGCCGACGATTCAGGCCT
>PLAD01000153.1 GCA_003134215.1 Armatimonadota bacterium | reverse complement strand
AAACGTCCAGGGGACGAAAGAGAGTGTCACATGATCACATCTCCCTTGTCCCCAGGACAATTGCCCGAACGGGTTCTCAGCCGGCGAATTACTCGCCGGATCTCCGTCACGCGGACGGTGTGGTCGAGTCGAGGGTGACGCCCGGAGATACGCTGCTCGGCAGTGTGGTGATGAGAGGATAAGCAGTCGAACCAAATGCGCTGGACCCGGTCGGAGCGGTGACGAATGGTGTCAGCGCTGTTATCACCTGGCTAATCTGTGTCAGACCAAACCGACGCTCGTAGGCGATATTATTGGTCGCATGCGAAGGAGGGACAACGCCTTCCGCCGTGCCGCTCAGGCCGGTGGTCGACCCCAGAGACAGATCGTTTGCAATGACGCGAGCGAGGGTGCGGTGTTCGCTTTCGACGCCAAGGATCTGGCCGGCAAGAACTTTGTTCGCGGTCGCGGAAAAGCTGGAGATGCCGATCAGATATGCCGCAATGAACGCATCTTCAAGGGTTATCAACGTATTCATAGTCGTCGCATAAGTCGACGACGCTCCGAACATACCGCTGGGAAAGTAAAAAGTGGTCGCGAGCGGCTTTGCGCCAACTGAAACCAGAAGGTTGTAATGAAGCACCTCTTGTTCGAACGCCGCCACAAGATACGCCTGATCCGGGGCATTTCCTGAGAGCCCGGATGTATAGAGCGACGATGTGATAATGTTCGCGTACATCGTGCTGGCAAGCGCTTCAGCAGTCGCGGCCGCATTCAATATTGTCTGATCTTCAGTTCCGGCGGACGAGGAGCCGGAAGAGCTTCCACCGCCGCAGCCGGCGAGCGCGGCAGTAGCAGCTGTGACCGCCGCTCCCATTCCCATAATCTTTAAAAGCGAGCGGCGCGTGAAGTTGCTCTCGAAAGTTGCACTCTCTTCGACAGTTTGCATTGCATTGTCCCTCTAAGGTAGGTTTTAAGATGGCGTCGCACGATTGCAGCCTCTGGGTGTATCTTAGATGACGTACGAAAGTAAAGATGTATCTTTCGATACATTCGATTTTTTTAATCGTTGGAGGACTGACGAAGGAAGGTCAAGGGGAAGCTCAGTTTTCGCCTTTATCGATGCCTGAGATGTGATACAGCTCTCGCTCATTTGTCAGAACAATGGTCGTTCCATTAAGCCCGATCACATCATCTTTTTTAAAGCGGTTCAATGTCGCGGTCACAATCTCACGGTTTGCGGCGATGAGATCGCCCATGTCTTGATGTGTGAGGCGGATCTTAATCGTTCTACGCCCCAAATCGAGTGGCCCAGGATATCGTTCGGCCAGAGTTAAAATCAGCCGCGCGAGGCGGACCGGAACTGTCGAAAGGAGGTTACTGACCTTGTTCTCGATCTGCAGTCGGCGGAAGCCAATAATCTTGGTTATTTGCAGGGCCATCTTCGGATTTTGCTCAACAATGGCCTGGAGAGTCGTTCGCGGAACCGCCCATATTGCGCAGTCGCGCATTGCCTCGGCTGTTTCGCTTCGTCGATCCTGCCCGGCAAGCGCCATCTCGCCAAAGATGTCTCCCGGGTTGAACATCTCCAATGTGAGAGACCTGCCCTCTGGCGTGATTTTGGCAAGCCGGATCATTCCCTCACGCACAAGATACACGTGATTTGCGAGCTCCCCAGGAAAGTAGATCATCTCGCCTTTTTGAAAGGCTTTTGGATGAATCGTCTGAACCAGGGCCTGCATCTGTTCACCCGTGGCATCAGGAAAAAAGTTCAATCGCTTTAATAGCCAAATATCATCTTCGCGCATTCAAAAGCTTTCTAATCGGGTTTGTCGAGTTCGGCAACGCAGAGGCAAATTGCGATGAGAATGATCTGCGGGACGATTGACCTGACCTTACGACCATGGCCGATATACCATGCTTTCTTCGTATGCGTAGGATAGATCGCGCGCGGTAACACTCCGAGAAGGACCAGTCCGTTTTCTATATCAGGCGAAAAGCCGCCGACAGCGCCCCAAAACTGCTTTGATCTTACGCCGTAACGCCAAGCTATGTATACCATGATTACAGCGAGAAGCGGCAGCTCTACATTCATACCAAAGTCGCGATGAGGAATAAGATCGGCGGCGCCATGAGAGATGGCGCCAACGGTAAACGCGGAGGCATCATCAGGCGCAAGCGGGCCGATTGCCGCGCCGATTGCCGCATGTGTCCAAGCCATCATGAATTGGTTAACTCCCGCAAAGCTGGCGATAAAGCTCGTTGACCTTACGAACGTAGTTCTGAGTCTCGCGATAGGGAGGAATGCCTCCGTACTTTTTAACGGCACCCGGCCCAGCGTTATAAGCGGCCATGGTCAACAACAGAGTATTTATTGGGATGACGCCGCATGGGGACGCTCCGCCGTACCGCTGTACGTGGTCGCTTAGCAAATGGACGGCAGCGGCGATGTTTTGCTGCGGGTCGAACGCATCGGTGACTCCGAGACTGGCAGCGGTTTCCGGCATCAGCTGGCCAAGCCCCATAGCACCGGTCCTGGAAACGGAGTTCGGGTCGAAACCTGACTCGGCAACGACCATAGCGACAATCAATCGCGGGTCGATCTGATAGATATCCGAGTAGTAAAGAATGCTTTTCGTGATGGTACAGACATCGGCCTCGCTCAGGTTGGGATTTAGCCGGGAAATGGTGTTGTGGTAAGCGGGATAGATGGCGGCTGCCCGGTCGCTTAATCCATTAACAGGAACGCTGCTCAAAACAAATCTTGCCGGCATCGAAGCGCTGCGAGAAGTCTCCGCTGCGATCTGGCGGTTCTGTAACCGCGCTTGAACTCTTGCTTTGACTGCCGCGGCAATCTGCGCCTCATCATCGGCAATCTTCTTTTCTGCAAAGCTAACGCTGTCCTCCGGCCCCGCTGCGACCAGATCTAAAACCGGCGTTGAAACCGATCCAACAGCGGTGTCGGCAGATTTAACCAGAATACGGATAACGCTGCCAGTGCTCATCCAGTCGTTCTTATCGATGAAAGGCTGCTTTACGGCGATTTCGGCGGAGAAGCCGTTCTGACACTGCAAAATCAGGATTGGCTGGCCATCGCTCGACACCTGCCCAACAATAGAGCCCGATAGTTCATAATAGCGCGATGGCTGCGGCTCAGAATTCTCATCCGTTTCCAGGTCGACAGCTGTTCCGGGGGGTGTCGGCAGCTGATTGCGAAGATGCAGATAGCTGATCGCAATATCGCCGTCAGCGTATGCATGGCCTGAGCTGAGGGCGCCAAAAAGAAATAAGACTAACAGGAGCAGAACAAATCTGTATCTCATAAGCAAACGACGCAGCCGCTGCGTACTCTATTATAGTCGGCAGAAGCTTTCAAGTCCATAACCCTCCGCAATTAATTCATTGAAGGCGAATTAAATACAACAATATGCTCATCGCGCCGCAAAATTTGTGCTTATTCCTGGCGTTGCTCGCCCTCGCCGCCTATTGGGCTCGGCTTTTAACTCTTGGCGGAGCCATCGCTGCGGCTACAGTCGGTACAACTACAGTCTTGCTCGGCGGGGTCCCCGCGGTTGCCCTGCTTTTCTTGTTCTTTTTTTCATCGAATTTACTCGGCCTATACCGTAAGAGAGCAAAACAAGCGCTGGGCTTCGAAAAGGGCGGTAGGCGGGACCAGTGGCAAGTCCTGGCAAACGGAGGGCCGGCCCTCATCGGCATTGCAGTTTTGCGATTTTGGCCATTTCACATTATCCCTCAACACAGTTGTATCGCGGTTTTTGGTGCCGGTCTGGCCGAAGCGAACGCGGATACCTGGGCGACGGAAATCGGCTCAGCGGTTCGCGGCGCCACCCTGTCTATCGTCAGCGGCAAACCGATAAGGAAAGGGCAGTCCGGCGGAATTTCAGCGGCGGGAACCGCGGCAGCGTTTTGCGGAGCCTTGCTAATCGCGTCTGCACTCGGCATTCTTACATCGCCCCACAGCAGCCGTCTCACCGTTGCAGCAGTGACGATTGCGGGGTTTTGCGGCGCGCTGATCGACAGTATTCTAGGAGCAACGCTGCAGGCGCAATTCAAGAGCGAAGACGGCACTTTTACCGAAAACTCTTTCGCAGGAGTCGAGGCTGCACGGGGTTTAAACTGGTTTCGAAACGATGCAGTTAACTTCTGCGCCGGCATATCCGCTACAGCTATCGCCGGGCTGATTCTTCTGCATAAATCATAAAAATAACCCGCTGATTTTCATCAGCGGGTGGTTCTACTTGCGATGCAGAAGTCGATCGAAGATCGACTTTGGTTCTGCAGGCACGGGCTCCGTTTTTGGCGGAGGGTTGTACGGCGGCGCAATGTTAGTCGGCACCGGCCTTGCAGCTGGAGCCGGGTTGGGCTTTGCAGCGGGCGCAGGATTCTGCCGTACAGCGGGAGCTGGACGGTTCGGGTTTGCCAAACCAGGATTAGTTGCTCGCCTGGCATTGACCGCAGCCAGTCGCGCAATTTTTTCTCGCAACAGCCGGTTTGTCGGCTGTATCTTCAATGCTCTATCGAACATCGCCTGCGCTTCCGCAGGCTTCCCTGATTGAGCCAAAAGATCACCCATCAGCAGAATGCCACCGAAATGGTTCGGGTCGGCTTCAATAGCCTTTCCACACCACTGGATGGCCTGTGCGAGATCGCCCTGCATCTGCAGTCTCGACGCCTGGTCGTACCATTCCCTCACCTGCTGCGGCGGCGCCGGAGCTACGGGGGGTGGCTTCGGCGCTGCCGCAGACGGCGAAGGAGAAGGCTGCCGAACAGGCACCGAACGCTGCTGTGAGGCTGCGGGTGACGAGTAGTTCATTGCTTCCAAGCCGGCATCGTATTTGCCTCGCTTGACATCATCTTTTAATGTAGTATAAGCGCGATTTATTTGTACGAACAGCCGGTCGGCCAGCTGCTTATCTTTTGCTCTGTCCGGATGATACTGCCTGGCTAGAGTGTAGTATTTTTCCTTTATCTCTTGCTTGGTTGCTGTCCGTGCCACCCCAAGCACTTCGTAATAGTTCCTCTGCATGCGCATCGGAAAACTCCTTTAAACTGCTATAAATATAAATAATGCAATGGTAAGTCGTGCGCAACGCCGATGTTGCAGCGAATATGACAGTATTCGGCGTGAAGCCAACAAAACTAAATAGTATTCCTCCTTCCCTGGTCGGATAGTCTAACCGTTTTCGTTCATGATATCGTTGAGGCCGCCAATATAGCCCCCAAGCGCTTTCATCGCTTCTATTCCGACCCAAACTCCCATGACCAGCAGTAATATTACTGGAATAGCCTTAACCACGGCATGCAACCTGGTTTTAGCCTCATCCTCGTAAAAATCTGCGATCTTAGACAGCATCGTATCGAGGGATCCCGTTGTCTCCCCGGTGTGTACCATCGATAAAAAGATCGACGGAAACGCTCCGGTCGACCCGAGTGCCGTTGCCATTGTCGCACCGTTCATCAATGCCGAAACGGCTCGCGAAATCTTCTCCGAAAAGTACGAGTTGCCGGTTACCTGCGCTGACACTGTCAGTGCACGAGGGATCAGGACACCGGCGGCATAAAGCGAACTAAATGCCCTGGCAAACTTTGCTAGGGCAAGCATCCGAACCGTCCCGCCAAACCAGGGTATGAACGCCTTAATCGTGTCGTAAACAAGGCGGACAGTTGCGCTTCTAAACGCAATTTTGACAGCACAGTAAGCAATTATCAAAAGTATCGCCAACTGCATAACCGGCTCGACGACCTGCTGGAAGTACGCGCTCCAACCCTTCGTTACCCAGATCACGAGCGGCGGCAAAAAGAGTGCACCGACCAGGTTGATCTTCGCGTTGAACGTCTCACGCTTGACCATTTCGCGCATAGCAAATTCATTCTCAAGGTAGTCGGAAATCCGACTAAGCATTTGGTCAAGGCCGCCGCTCTCTTCAGCTGCCGCAACCATCGCTTGATGCAGATCCGTAAAAAGATACGGAAATTCCTTGAACGAATTGCTCAGGCTGTCGCCTGACTCTATTCTATTCTTGATTCTTCTGATCGCGACCCCAAGAAGTCCGTGATGATTTTCCCCAATTGCCTGTAAACAGCGGGTGATCGGAACCCCCGCCTGCATCATCGAGGCGAACTCACGATAAAAAATAGCGAGGTCCTTCGCCGAGACCCCGGTAGAGATCGGATAGACGAATGTTCGAGCAAACCAGCTGCCGTATGGACGCGTTTCGAACGGTTGACGGTATTGAGTCGTACTTTGGGTGAGAGGTGAATAGTTTGCAGACGAGGCCTGACCAAAGGGTTCCATCGTCGCCGCTCCACCGTGTCCGGATGAGCGAAATCGCATCGGATAGTAGCCCATTTTTCGCACAAGCGATGCAGCCGATTGTTCGGTATCAGCCTCGAGGCTGCCCGAAACCGTCTTCCCACCCTCGTCTTTTGCTTCGTACTTGTAAATCATCGGCTGCTCTTAAACTTCTCGACTCCGGAAAATCCACAACGTCTAAGACTTTTGACGTATAACGTACCAATAATGTTCCCAAAAAAGACCCGTATCGGCAATCTTTTTCTTAACACTCGATGCAGACCACCTAGATCCCGACCAGCGGTTCATCAAAAACGACAATAGGCTTCTGGTCGGCCAGTGCTGGATCGTTATTAGCGGCATCCAAAACGTCCCCAATGCGTCTGCCGTCCGGCGGCAGTTCCAGAGTATCCGGTGCGACGTCGCTGAGAGGAAACAATACGAAAAGCCTTTTGCGAATCAAAGGGTGAGGAATGATCAGTCCGGGCTGGCTAATGCTCAGGCTATCATAAAGAAGAAGATCGACATCGATCGTCCGCGAACCCCAGCGACCCGCCCTGATGCGTCCCATCGACAGCTCAATAGCAAGACATGACTGCAGCAAATCATTCGGCGAGAGAGAGCAGTCTATTTTAGCAACAGCATTGATATAATCCGGCTGCCCGGGCTCACCCCCGACCGGCTTGGTACGATAGAACCGCGATAGTGCTGTAATGTCAATTTCTGGAACGTTTTGGAGAGAAGCCAACGCCCTGAGCAAGTTGTCTCTGGGGTCTCCTTGGTTCGCGCCTAATCCCAAGTAGACGACTGCCATCGCGTCCGACATTCCTCATCTGCGATCTCGACGATCATCACGCTTAAAAGTTTCTTAATACTATTATACTAAATCTCTACCGGCTTCACAAGTAGGTAAAATTGCTGCGTGACGGAGAACGAGGGCCGCTACGCTTCGATTCTTCCATTGAATTAATTGAACTCTAAGGACTTAACGCCATGTCGCAACTGCAAGAGTTGAAGACCATACTAACACAGATTTCCCACCTTAATGAGGTCAGTCAGATTCTCGGATGGGATCAGCAGACTTACATGCCGCCAGGCGGAGCGGAGGGCCGCTCGGAGCAACTCTCGACTATCAGTCGATTATCACATGAACTGTCTACCTCTGCAAGTTTCGGCCGTTTGATCGACGGGGCGGAAAAAGAAGTCGCGTTACTTGACTCTAACGCGACCGATGCATTAATTGTGCGTATGGTACGGTACGACTACAACCTCTCCACCAGGCTGCCGACAGATTTTGTCGCCGAGATGGTGAAAACGACCAGTATGGCCGAACATGTCTGGATCGAGGCAAGACGCAATAACGACTATTCGACGTTTGCTCCGTGGCTCCAGAAAAATCTCGACATCGCGAAAAAAAGCGTCGACTACTACGGGTTCGACGACCTCCCTTACGATGCGTTGCTGAACCTCTACGAGCCAAAGATGAAGACCAGAGACGTCCGAAAGCTCTTTGACCAAGTTCGACCGGTCGTTGTTGACCTGGTAAACAAACTGCAGCAAAATCAGGAACGGGTCGATTCCAGCTGTTTGGATCGAAGCTTTGACGAACACAATCAGGAAACGTTCGGATAATCGGTGGTTACATCTTTTGGATACGACTTCAACCGAGGCCGACTCGACCGAACCACGCACCCTTTTGCAACTTCTTTCGGCAAAAACGATTGTCGTATCACGACGAGATACGACAAAAATTTGGTGCAGATGTCTTTGATGGGAACAATGCATGAGGCGGGCCACGCGATGTATGAGCAGAATGTCGGCGACGACCTGGTCGGCACAACTCTGGCATCCGGCTGCTCCAACAGCCTCCATGAAAGCCAATCCCGAATGTGGGAGAATCTGGTTGGACGGAGCAGGAACTTCTGGACTCACTTTTTTCCGCAGTTCCAACAGTACTTTCCCCAACAGCTCAGCGATGTTGACTCAAGTTCACTCTATCGCGCATTAAACAAAGTGAGCCCGTCGTTGATCAGAGTCGAAGCGGACAAAGTTACTTACAACTTGCATATTATTCTGCGGTTCGAATTAGAACAGGATCTATTGGACGGCAAACTTTCAGTAGCAGAGGCGCCGGAGGCCTGGAACGCAAAGATGCAAAGCTACCTCGGGCTCACTCCTCCGACTTACAGCGAAGGGGTGCTGCAGGATATCCATTGGGCAATGGGAGGAATGGGATACTTCCCTACTTACTCGCTGGGAAACTTCCTGTCCTGCCAGTTGTTCGACAAAGCGCTTGAAGATAATCCGTCGATACCGTCGCAAATACAAGAAGGTGAGTTCAGTGGATTATTCGGTTGGCTGAAAGAACATGTTTGGACCGACGGGCGCCGCAGATTTCCACAGGAGCAGATCGTCAAGGCGACGGGTCGGCCTCTCGAGACAGGTCCTTACTTGCGTTACTTAACGACCAAGTTCAATGATGTCTATGGCCTCGATGACTGAGAGCGCCGACAAAAACATTGCGGCGGCGGCGAACCGGACTGCGCTTACGATCCTGCGCGATGTCTACGGTTACGACAGCTTCCGCGGCCGACAGGCCGAGATAATCGAGCAGACAGTCGCCGGCAGGGATACCCTGGTACTGATGCCCACCGGTGGAGGCAAATCTCTTTGTTACCAGATACCTGCATTGCTGATGCCCGGCTGCGCTATTGTCATTTCGCCGCTCATCGCTCTGATGGAAGACCAGGTGGCCGCGCTCAAAGAAAACGGCGTCCGCGCCGCTATGCTCAATTCCTCCGTGAGCCCTAAGCAGCAAAGCGATGTGGTGTCGCAGTTGTTGCGGGGCGGACTGGACCTGCTATACGTGGCTCCTGAACGACTCCTAACCGATCAGTTTC
Source organism: Armatimonadota bacterium (assembly GCA_003134215.1). Lineage (GTDB taxonomy): Bacteria > Armatimonadota > Armatimonadia > Armatimonadales > Capsulimonadaceae > BOG-944. The sequence continues at coordinate 5,959 of PLAD01000153.1, read as the reverse complement.
TAGACATTCTGTCCAAGACGTCGATCTGTCTTTTCGCAATCGACGAAGCGCACTGTGTCTCGCAATGGGGCCACGATTTCCGTCCCGAGTATTTAGCGCTATCGCAAATTCATAAACGGTTTCCTGAAATTCCGCGTATGGCTCTGACTGCGACTGCCGACGAACGTACGCGGGTCGAAATTGTCGAGCGGCTGAACCTGGCGAATGCGGAAGTATTCGTTGACAGCTTCGATCGCCCGAATATAAAATACCAAATACACCTCAAAGACAGTCCCGGCCAGCAGCTCATAGATTTTGTGTCTGAAAATCATCCGACGAGCAGTGGGATCGTCTATTGCCTTTCACGTAAAAAGACCGAATCTGTTGCCGAGATGCTGCGACGATCCGGGCGTATCGCCCTTCCCTATCATGCTGGGCTGAGTCAAGACGAACGCCGAGAGAACCAGACCAGGTTCCTGAGAGAGGACGGAGTCATAGTTGTCGCGACGATTGCATTTGGGATGGGTATAGATAAGCCCGATGTGCGTTTCGTCGCCCACATCGACCTTCCGAAGAGCATCGAGGCGTATTATCAGGAAACTGGACGAGCGGGACGAGACGGACTGGCGTCGGACGCCTGGATGGTCTACGGCATGGTGGATGCTATTACACACCGCAGCTTTATTGATCAATCGGATTCGGACGAAGCGCACAAGCGGGTCGAACGGGGAAAGCTTAATGCGTTGATCGGCCTATGCGAATCGACGAACTGCCGCCGGCAGGTCTTGCTGCAATACTTCGGCGATGTGCATATCGGTGCATGCGGCAATTGCGATACCTGTCTCACTCCGATCGACACGTGGGACGGTACATTGGCAGCCCGAAAAGCGCTGTTTTTGACGCGCGCTACCGAACAGCGTTTTGGAACACAGCATCTCATCGATATCCTGCTCGGTCAACCAAATGAACGGATAACTCGGTTCGGACACAACACATTGTCTGCCTTCGGCAAGGGGAAAGAGTTATCGGACCGCGAATGGCATTCAGTGTTCCGGCAGTTGATCGCGTCAGGTTATCTGACTGTAGACTTCGAACGATACGGCAGTATCACACTCACCGAGAAGAGCGCATCGGTGCTGGAAAATAAACAGTCGGTGCAGTTGCGGAAAGACCCGGCCAAGGTCAGGAAGTCAAGCAAGAGCAAGTCGGCAAGAACGGTGGTTCAACTGTCGAGCGGTGACGACGAATTGTTTGAAGCACTCAAAGCAAAGCGGCGCGAAATCGCCATCTCACACGGAGTACCGCCGTATGTCATATTCCACGATACAACCCTCAAAGCAATCGCCCAGGCCAAACCGTCAACGCTCGCCGAATTCTCCAGACTTCCGGGGGTAGGAGAAAAGAAACTCGAAAGTTATGGGAAGGTGTTTATTGAAGTGATTGCGCAGCGTCTGGGTTAGTCTCACTTAAGTGGTTCTAAGAAACGGTGGGCCGAGCCACCTTTAGGGTAAAGGTAAATACTGTCTTTTGAAAAGTGATTTAGAGTGAAGGAAAATTGTATGAAAACACGTGAACTCGGCAAGTCCGGCTTGATTGTTTCCGCCGAAGGTTTGGGATGTATGGGGATGTCAGAATTCTACGGCGCGACTAACGATGACGAGTCGATTGCGACTATTCATCGCGCGTTGGATTTGGGAATCACCTTCCTGGATACGGCGGATATGTATGGAGTCGGCGACAACGAGGAGCTTGTTGGTAAAGCGATCAAGGGACGACGTGAGTCGGTAGTCCTCGCGACCAAGTTCGGTAATGTCCGGTTCAAAAACTCCGATGAACGGCGGATCGACGGAAGTCCGGCGTATGTAAAGTCAGCGTGTGATGCGTCCTTGAGGCGGCTGGGAGTGGACTATATTGACCTTTACTACCAACACAGAGTCGATCGAAATACCCCTATAGAAGAGACGGTCGGTGCGATGGCCGAATTAGTCACGGCAGGTAAGGTACGGCATCTCGGACTATCTGAAGCAAGCACCGCGACTATACGCCGTGCTCACGCGGTCCATCCGATCACTGCGCTGCAGACCGAATATTCCCTCTGGACCCGCGATGTCGAAGCCGAGATTTTGCCGACTGTCAGGGAGCTCGGAATCGGATTTGTCCCCTACAGCCCGCTAGGACGAGGTTTCCTCACCGGGCAGTTTAAGACCTTCGACGATATTCCTGACGGAGACTTCCGACGTTTTAACCCTCGATTTCAAGGCGATAATTTCCAAAAGAATCTGGAACTAGTCAAAGAGATTGAAGGAATCGCCGAGCGAAAAGGTGTGAAACCGTCGCAAGTTGCCCTGGCATGGGTGCTGTGGCAGGGCGACGATATCGTTCCGATCCCCGGCACGAAGCGAGTGAAGTACCTGGAAGAAAATGCAGCAGCAACGGAAGTCGAACTGACCGGCGAAGAACTGCGGTACCTTGACAAAATCTCCCCGGTCGGTTCGGCAGCGGGAGAGCGATACGCAGCGGCTCAAATGGCGAATTTGAATGCCTGATCTGCTATGAGTCATAGACTGACTTGGAAGCAGCTTATTGCTGGAAAAATAGTAAACTCAGCTTCGAGATTTCTTTAGAACGGTCTGTGAACGGCAGCCGACCTACGAGCCGATGGTCGAGGTTTTTGACGAAGGACGCTGGTCGCGCAGTCGCGTTCTACACCAAGCGATCATATCGGCGACGCTTGACAACTTGATAATCTCACCCGGCGATGCACTCGGTTTTCAGCCGCGCAAGAATCTTGACTCCCTGTATTCGCGTCCTCGAATCCTAGAGTCCATAGTCACACCGTCAAATAGGTCTTACTTTCTAAATGAACTGAACGGTTTTGCGTTGAACACCGGAATTCTTGTACTGGCGACAGCGAACCATCCGGAACTTCTTGATCCGGCGCTTACCGAGCGGCCAAGCCGGTTCGACCGCAAGTACAACTTTGACCTGCCGGCGGAAGGCGAGCGCGAAAGCTACATTCGGAAGACTAGTAGGCTAATGCTGAAGCCGTCGACGCTCCTGTTTTCACCTTTTCCTTGACTACCTCCCTGCCCTGATGCCATACTTTCTTATGGACGAGATATTAACAATTCTTGAGCAGGATGCGCGGACTTCGATCGAAAGCCTGTCGAGGATGACCGGGCGCTCGATGGACGATGTCCGTAAATCTGTGGCCGACTATGAGAAGTCAGGCATTATCAAGAACTATAAAACCGTAGTCGACTGGTCGAAGGCGGGGTCCACCCGCGTATTCGCTTTCATCGATGTTAAGGTCGCCCCCGCCCGGGATGTGGGCTTCGACGACGTTGCAGAGCGTATTTATCGCTTCCCCGAAGTTCATTCTGTCTGGCTTGTCTCCGGCGATTACGATCTTCGAGTTGTAGTCGAAGGCGAGAATGTCCAGCAGGTCGGTCTATTCGTCGCCCAGAAGCTCTCCACGATCGATCGTGTGCAGGCGACATCCACCCATTTCCTTCTCAAGCGCTACAAGGAAGACCGCACTGTCTTCGTCGACGAAGGCGAAGACCCGCGTCTGATTGTCTCGCCGTAACAAAGTTACACGTCCCAAAGCAAACATTGAGGTTTGTGGAATAAGAAGCTATGCCGGAATTATCTAATTTAGTTGAGTCGCTTGCGCCGTCGGGAATACGACGGTTCTTCGATATCGTCGCATCCATGAAGGATGTCGTCTCGCTCGGAGTCGGCGAGCCTGATTTTGTAACGCCATGGGCGTTCAGAGAAGCGGCGATTTACAGCATCGAGCGCGGACAGACACAGTACACATCGAACTACGGACTCATCGAACTGCGCCGTCTCATCGCTTCGCATATACGCTCGTTTTATGGAGTCAATTACGATGCGTCCGCGGAAATACTGGTGACGGTTGGGGTATCCGAAGGCATGGATATCGCTATGCGTTCGATCCTGAACCCAGGCGATGAAGTGATTGTCCCCGAACCCTGCTACGTCTCTTACAAGCCGTGCGTACATCTAGCGTGTGCGACGGCGGTTGGGATCGATACTACAGCGGCAACAGGTTTTGTCCCGACGTTAGAGCAGCTCAATAGCGCACTTACTCCGCAGACAAAAGCATTGCTGTTTGGCTATCCAGCCAACCCAACCGGCGGTACGGTTTCGCTCGAACAGGCGCAAATGATGGTTGACTTCGCAGTCGAACACGATCTTTATATCGTCTCCGACGAAATCTACGACCGGCTAACTTACGAAGGGAAACATATCTGTATTGCTTCTCTGCCGGGCGCGTACGAGCGGACAATATTGCTTAACGGATTTTCCAAGGCTTACGCCATGACTGGTTGGAGACTCGGCTACGCCTGCGCACCGGAGAAGATTCTGTCGGCGATGGTAAAGATTCATGCGTACACGATAATGTGCGCGCCGATCGCTGCACAAAAGGCTGCGATCGAAGCGCTGAGCAGCGGAGAGCCTGCGGTCAAGGATATGGTCGGCCACTATAATCGTCGCCGCCGATTAATCGTCGCCGGCCTCAATGAAATCGGTCTTGAATGCCACCTTCCAAACGGAGCCTTTTATGCTTTTCCCAGTATAAAATCGACGGGGATGACGTCTGAAGAATTTGCGGAACGACTGCTGTTTGAAGAACAAGTTGCCGTAGTTCCGGGAACAGCGTTCGGGGCGGGCGGCGAAGGGCATGTCCGCTGTTCTTATGCGACAGCAATCGACAAGATAGAAATAGCGCTGCACCGCATTGGCCGCTTCGTTCGAAATAACTCGCTGGTGGGCACCGCAAGATAATCTGTGATAACAAGTAATTTTGTGGGTATAGCTATGCTAGTAACTCACCGATAATAGTTGTATCAGGGTAGGTACGACAGCGACAATCGGACGGAGGTCATGACAATGGCGTGGTTTATGGCAGGTTATCTGCTAGTGGCGGCAGCATTTTACGGATATATATCCGCGACCGCGGTTGAAGAGCCTTACCTCGGCATAGATGAACGGGGACTGTATTCGACGACGACTGAGGACCTACGCAAAGCAGCGTAGTCAAATTTTAAGTAAAAGAGCCCGGACGACACTAATTGTCGGGCGGGCTTGTTTTTGTTTTGGCCGCCAATTTTTTTACGCTGTTCCGCGTTTGGTCAGAACAAAAAAGCCAAGCCCATTGGACTTGACTTTGATTCAAAAATAACTAAGGGGACTGCCCGCTTAAAACTTGGCGAATACGCCCGCTGTGATCACGCTGATCACAAACCAGAAGATGCTCACGTTGACTGTGATCTTTCTGATCTGCTCTTCCATGCCAGGCTTGCCTTTGAAAGATGATGTTACTGGACCGCCGATATTACCCGTCAGACCTTCGTTTTTAGTGGTCTGGGTAGCTACAACGATGATAAGCGCAAGGCTGGTAAGCGCCTGCAATGCAAGCAAAGAATCTTTCAAAATCTCCATAAATAGTTCACCTTCTTTGGTCAGTCGACTTTCGTAGTCGACTCAGTAGCAGCTGGTGCGGAGGTCGAAGGAATTTCCTTTACATCAGGTTCATCCCGAGTGGCCTTTTTGAACTCTTTAAGACCCTCTCCCAAATTTTTACCGAACCCAGCGATCTTTGTACCGCCGAACAACACCAACGCAACTACAGCGATGATACCGACGTCCATCGGATTTCCGAATCCGAATATGTTTGCGAGAATCATTTAACTTCTTCTCCTGCCACGGACTCAAACGTAACCGGAACTGCGTCGACCGGCTTCACATCTATCGATTGCTCATTATCCGCTTGCAGAAGCGGAACTTTGTCGGTCTGGATCAGCAGGGGACTTTCGCTCATTGCCTCTGGCTTACTATACCCTTCAACCGGCGCTGGAAGTTTCGCTTCGCTGTCAATCGGCGAAGGTTTCAGCTTATATGGCGAAACAGTGTCGAACGCACTTCTGATATCCGATGTCTCGTTGTTGAT
>PLAD01000396.1 GCA_003134215.1 Armatimonadota bacterium | reverse complement strand
AGACTGCTCCATCCCGCAACAGGATTGAAAGTATACCCTCATATTTGAATATGTCACTATTTTGACGGCGATTAAATTTACCTGTTTTTCATGACCTTTACTGTACTGACGGACAACACGGCGGGTACACTCTGAGCGATCCTATGCGCCGATTTCACATCCTCATTTTCGCTGCTGTTTTCTCGTCTTTGCTTATCTTTGCGCTCGACTGCGCTGCTGCTGACGCACAGAGCGACACCGGTGTGCCCGAGACAATTAGCGTCTACGGACATTCCGTCGATGGGCGGCCTTTGACTGCTGTAACGCTTGGCGACGGCAACAACGTCACGATGATCCTTGGCGGCATTCATGGCAATGAGCATTCGGCTCCAGGTCTGGTAGAAGATTTAAAAAGCTATTTGGAGCATCATACGGAGGCATTGGACGGTTGTACGGTGGTGCTGGTGCCTCATGTCAATCCGGACGGCGATGCTGCGGGCACTCGGGCTAATGCGGACGGCGTGGATCTCAATCGAAACTTCCCTGTCGACTGGATGCCGAAGCGGCCCGGGATTGAGTTGAGTCCTGGAACCGAACCGCTTTCCGAACCGGAAGCTTCGGCGCTGGTATCGCTGCTTAAGTTCGTAAAACCGTCAAAACTGATCAGTGTCCACCAGCCGTTTGGCTGCCTTCTGCCGAGCGGACCTGGCGGAGAAACGCTGGCACATACCATGTCGGCTGCCAGCGGTTACAAGGTTTTGAAAAGCGTCGGCTACCCCACCCCGGGCTCATTCGGCAGCTACTGCTATCGGACGTGCCATATCGCCGCGGTTACTCTGGAGCTGCCCCCGGTCAGCGTGTCGAAGGCTTGGGCCGCGAATCAATCGGCGCTGCTGGCGGCTATCCAGCTTCCGACATCGGCAGTGGCCGAATGAAGCAGACGGAAAAAAGGCGCTTTCGTCAGTGACGAAAACGCCTTCAAAGCTTCTGTTTAGTTCTTTAGCTACGCTACTGCCTGGCTTTCTTCTTGTGGTGCTTCAGCTAACGGCATCACCGTAGCCGCGGCCTTGGGCTTGGCTACCGCGACCCGTCGGACACGCTTGACCGGAACAACAACTTCCGGGGCCGGCCGATATTTGCCGCGCAGATACTTGAGCTGGCCAACACCATCGGAAGTCAGCAGAACCCCGCCTTCGGCGGTTTCGGCAAGGAGTCCGCTGTCGATGAGCAGGCGCTTGTTCGAAGACATCGAGCCGACATTTCCGCGCAGATCCTCATCGTAAACCGGGCCTTCGCTGCCGGCAAGATCGATCTCCTCCAGCAGCAGAAGCTGCCTGCGTTCATTGGCCTCGATCTGTGAGGTAGTCGCGATTCGGTTCATTTCGAGATAGTAGATGCCGAGTCGAGTGATGCTGAAGGTAGCAATATCGAACTGTGTCACATAGCCATATCGGGCAAGGGACTTCAGTCCGGCGGTGACAGCACCCCGGTCGAGCTTGGTAGTTTGGATAAGTGAGTCAACACTCGCCTGGTAGTCGTTGATATACAGACTACGTAAAATGGAGTCTTCCTCTCTTTGTGTTGCCATACGTGCTCCTTTACTAACCCAGTCCTTGGCAGATTGGGTTGCGGCATTGTCTTTTCAAAAACAAAAACCGCCGAGGACATCCTCTGCGGCTATTTGGAATGGGCGCGGGAGTTGGATTTGAACCAACGGCCTTCGGGTTATGAGCCCGACGAGCTACCAGACTGCTCCATCCCGCAACAGAGTAATTAGTATACCTCACTTCGTCCAGCAAAACAAGTCGCCGATCAATAAATCACCACAGTCATGGGCGGAGGCTGATGGCCTCGCTAATTATTTTGTTCCCCGATGACCGGACCACTACGACTGTGACCGGCTGTCCATTGGTAACTTGCGCCAGCGCCTTCGTCGCATCGTCGGCGTTCGTTACCGTCTGCCGTCCGATCTGCGTAATGATATCACCGACGGTCAAACCGGCAAGATCGGCAGGGCCATTTGCGACAACGTTGGTGATATACGCGCCAAGCATTGACGTTCCGAGGTTCGCTTCTTGTCGGTCTGTCGCGGTAAGGGTGCGGACCGCAATGCCGAGTTTCCTTGGCGCTACTTTCACGGTTGTCGGATTGACATCTGTCTCCGACGGCGGAGGCGGCGCAATAGTAACGGTCAGGTCGACGGGAATTTCGTCGCGCACCAGAACAACTGGAACAGCGGTGCCTGGAGCAGTTGATGCGATGGCTTCGCGCAAAGAAAGCTCTCCGGTAACCGCCTTGTTGTCAAAGGAAGTGATAATGTCGGCAGCTTTGATTCCGGATTTGCCGGCCGGACTGTCCTGTTCAACTTCCGCCACCCACGCGCCTTTTCCAACGCCGAATTCGGTCTCTTGCGCCGGAGTCAGATCGGCGGGAGTGACGCCAAGAAAGCCTCTCGTCACACTTCCTTTGGTAATTAGATCGTTCAGAATGGACTGGGCAAATCGACTGGGAATGGCAAAACCTACGCCTGAACTCCCCTCAACGGGAGACTCTATTGCCACATTGACACCGATCACCTGGCCGTCAATGTTCAGCAAAGGTCCCCCTGAGTTTCCTGGATTGATCGCTGCATCGGTCTGTATTAGGTCTGGGTAGTATCGCGCATTGTCAGGCTCGGAACCTATCTCCTGGTGCCGGTTGATCGCACTGATGACGCCGACGGTCATTGTGTTTTGCAGGTCGAAGGGGCTTCCGATCGCAATTGCCCATTGGCCTGGCAGGACAGCATCGGAATCTCCGAAAGGTGCAACCGGCAGCGGAGCGCCAGCGTCTATTTTAACAACGGCAAGATCGCTGCGGTAGTCCGCTGCGACAGTGCCGGGAAATTCCCGACCATCGGACAAAGTGACAACAACTTCGCTGGCTCCGTCGACAACGTGGTCATTGGTCAAGATGTAGCCGTCAGCGCGGACAATAAGTCCTGATCCGGTAGCGGCGTTGGGACGAGACGCCAAGTCGGAGGGGTCGGTGGAACTGCCGTCATTGAGCTTGAGCACCTGGACATTGACTACCCATGGTTCGGAGTTTTTCGCGATATTGGTAAATGCGTCCTGCATCTGCAGCAACAATGTCTTCGTGTTCGCTGCCACGGGCGCTGTAGGAAGACCGGGGACAGTAGACGCTGCCATTGGCTCGGAAGCTATTGATTTAGCCGCAGAGCCGATGGTAAGTAGTATAAAAAATGATAAAGTTAGCCGGGTCAAGCTGGACATCTGTAGAAACCTCTGGACGCTATTGTACTATCTGTTAGCAAAACAGGACACATGCATTACTGCATGCGTCCTGTTATAAGTTTTGTTTGAAAAGTTACGATGTCTCGTACGTTATTTGCTGTTCGCCGAAACGAAAGTGAGCGAGCTATCAGAAGTCCAGGCAGGCTGCACAAATGCCGGACTGGTCGATGCGGCAGTCACGCCATATTGCGGAAGGGCCTGACCGACGTTCGCGCCTAAAATTGTGTCTCGCCCAGTATTTTCCGACTGAAAGAGCGATGTAATCGGCATCATTTTCGCCGGCTGGTCGGATGACCAACCTAACATCGGAATGCCGACGCTTCCTACAATTCGGCCGGTGACTCCCCGCTCAAGCCGGTCCTGACTCGCAAACGGTCCTGCCGCCAAGAAGACAACCGCCGCCGAAAGCGCGAGAGCCCGCACCATTCTGACACCCCGCGGCGTCAGCGCGGCAACATCGGGAGTCTTACTGTCCTGCATAACAAAAAGGTCATGAGTGACTGCTTTTTCCCACCAACTTTTATTTCCGGTAAAAGCCACGGTCGTTACATTCGACGACCATTGATCGTCGGCATCCACCGACTGCAAACTTCCCAACAGTCGTTTCACAACCTGCAGCGAATATAGCTCTTCTCCGCAGAACTCACATGAACTGACATGCCTGCGGATGACGATCATCTCTTCTCCGGTCAGTTCACCATCTATATAGGCCGACAACAATGATTGAATTCGTTGGCAATTCACTCGTGAGAACTCCGGGCGGCTGAGAGACTGACCGGTTTAGCTGTAGGGGCTGCGGAAGCAGACGTCAATCTTTCTTTTTTCGCCAAGGCGGCTGCCTGACCTTTTTCGAATGCGACAATTTTGTCACGAAGCTGCTTGCGGCCGCGATGAAGCCGGGACCGAACAGTCCCTAATGAGCATTTCATCGCTTCGCTGACCTCTTCGTACGACATGCCTTCAATATCAGACAGAATGACAGTCATTCGGAAATCCGCCGGAAGAGAGTTAAGCGCCTGCTGGATGTGGCCGTCGAGTTCGCGCGACATCATCAAGCGTTCCGGATTAGAGCGGACATCAGGTACTTCCAGAAAAACGTCGTCGCTCTTGTCGCCGAACTCTAACGGCTGATCGAGCGACTGGACTTTTGACTTCGGTTTTCTACGAAGATTATCGACAAACAAGTTCGTCATAATCTTGTAGAGCCAGTTATCGAACGGCCAATCGCGGCGATAACGGCCGAAAAACCTGTAGGCGCGAACAAACGCTTCTTGCGTCAAATCTTCCGCGTCGGCATGGTTTCCCGTCATGCGATAGGCGATGTTATAGGCCTGCTTTTGGTACTTCTTGACGAGATTGTCAAATTCCTTAAAGCCGGCCTTCACGTCTGCGGTTTCGGACTGCTCCCCACCCAGGACATTCGATATCACGTTGTTAAAATTCTCCGCCATTCTGGATTCTCTTTCTGATACGATTAACTAAGATCGTAAGTTCCCCCATTACACAACTAAAAACAAATTTTAGTCATGAATAGTTCGCGTAAATCAGTTGCGAGACAAGTTCTCGTGGACCGTTTCAAGGTCCAGCGGCGTAAATACCTGCACGATCGCCGGGTTTGCAATCTCGGCTTCGTCGCCGGGCCCATCCAGATCTTCGCGCTGCAAAATCTGGATCTCATGCTGAAGACGCTCAGAAGTCATCGAGAGTTCGAGGAGCGACTGTTTTTCCGCCAGGGAAGTTTGAAGAGTGGCGGCAACCGCGAAAGACATGATGACTGGATCTTGCGGCATCTGCAGTTGAGCAAGGTGTCGATTCTCTTCGGAAAGAAGGCTTACTAAGTATTTCCGAAAAAGCGTGACTGTCTGGTCGTACAATGGCTGTAGTTCCAGTGGTTCGGCCTCCTGCTCCCAGAAAGGCGTTACTCGCCCGGTCAAATATGGCTCCGTGTCGAAGGTCTCATCGACGACAAAGCGCGTTTCACCCTCCACTTCGACGACATAGCACTCGTCGGTCACCATCTCACATCGAGTAATCTTCGCGAATGTGCCGACATTCGATATCGTGACATCGTCGCTAGTTTCCGAACCCGATCGTATCAGCACGATCCCAAAGCGGGATTTTTGCTCGATACATCGCTGCAGCATTAAACGGTATCGCGGCTCGAATATTTGCAGCGGGATGCTCAGCCCGGGAAATAAAACGGCGCTGAGAGGAAATAGCGGCAAGCGCTGGAAATCCGGCATGTCAGTCTCCAAAATAACCAAACTTCATCCGGGGTCATCTCCATTCTCACTGAACTCCCGAATATGCATCGAAGTGCCTCACGAATGATGGACTGGTGCAGAGTAATTTTTGTTCGCTACTGTCAGAGTTCAACTGCGAAGTCTGTTTATTTAATAGTATACCAAATCAGTCGAAACGGTATCTTGCGAATACCGACTCGAACTTGCGCAGCAGCACAGGTTCGACTTCGTGACGTCCAACGGCAATTCCCTGTTCCTTCAAAGAAGTCACACCGAGTGTGGAAATTCCGCACGGGACGATAAGTGTGCGCATCGGGGTCAGATCCAGGTCGACATTGAGTGCGAAACCATGCATTGTGACCCAGCGCGACACTTTAATACCTATGGCTGCGATCTTATTTTCATTCACCCATACGCCTGTAAGGCCAGGTTTCCGGTAGCCTTCCAGTCCCAACTCGGCGATCGTATCTATAATCACCTGCTCCAGTCGACGGAGATAACCGTGCAGATCACGCTCGCCTGATTCCTCATCAAGCTCCAGGATTGGGTATCCCACTATCTGCCCAGGGGCATGGTATGTTATTTCGCCGCCTCTGTCCGACTCGTATATCTCGATCCCGGAAACCCCTCGCTCTTCGGCCGAACAAAGGAGGTCTCTTTCCGGGACCGAGCCCCGGCCGAGCGTAATCACCGGCGCATGTTCCAGGAGTAACAGTGTATCGAGAGCTACCGCCGCCCTACGCTGTTTTTGCAAGGAGTACTGCCATTCCAACGCTTCTGCATATGGAACGGGGCGATCGACGATTGAGATCAGCGAATAGGGAATAGCCATGTAAAATTCGAAACTTCACGATCGTCCGCATCGGACGATCGAAAAATGCGGACGCCAAGGATCGGGTAAACTAATGCGCGCTTACCTCTGAGCAGCGATTGTTGACCCGTGTCGCGACCAAATTTATCTTACCTAAAAAACCTCATACTGGCCGTCGTCGGCCTGCCTTGCGGCGTTATCACCGGTGTCACCGGCCTCAGCTGCGCACCTGCGTTGCAGCCGGCTTTGCGCTGGCTGATCGGTATCCAAGGCTCGTCGCTTAACGGCGTCATTCTGGTAATGGTTTCATTCGTCTCGTGGACCGGACTGCTCTCGTTCAGCCAGTCGGGCGATATACAGTGGGCGAATGGATTCTGTATCACAATCGGCACCTTTGGCGGCACAGTTCTCGTAGGCAAGCTCATCCAGCGCTCACCGATTTACTTTGTCCGTGCACGCGCGGCCTGGTCGTTTATTCCGCTGGCCTGCGCACTTTTAATGATTTCCGTCTCCACCGGACACATCGCGCGAGACATTCCGGCCGAACCCCTTCTGCCGACAACCGGGCGACTTCTGCCGCTTCTCTGGAGCCTGGCAATTGGCGTCGGAGTCGGATTTATCGGGTATGCCGGTGAACTTGGCAGCATACTGGTGATTCCAGCCCTCTACTTCCTTCTTGGAAGATCAATTCTGCAATCGGAAGGCACGGCGCTTTATATACTGGTATTAGCGTCGCTCCCGGCCGCGTTAGTGCATGCAATCAGACGGACGCTTAATACCGATGCAGCATTTGCACTCAGTATCGGCGGCGTTTTTGGGTCGCTGTTCGGAGCACATCTTGCGGTTAAGGAGCTGCCGGACAGCACGACGACGTTCGTCTGCGGAGGAACATTGGCGCTCTTTTCACTCATCAGTCTATTTCAGCGCCCAGAAGTTAGCCAGGACAGGAACAACGAAGCCGTCTAGTGTAGGTATAGGTAAATTTAAGTCGGCTCGCAATTATGAAGAAGCTCGTTATAGTCAATCCTACCTCCGGTCAGCACAGGGCTGAACTGTTTCCAGAACAGTTATCGGCGGCTCTGAACGAACTGGGCGGAGATGTACATTACACAAATGGCGCCGGCGATGCAGAGCGTATAGCCCTTCAGGCAGCGATGCGCGGGTCATGCGATGCGATCATTGCAGCCGGCGGCGACGGGACTGTCAACGAAGTGGTTAACGGCATAATGAACGCGCCAAGCGACTTCCCGAAGCCGACAATTGGAATCATTCCTCTGGGAACGTCCAACATTCTCGCGACNNCGGTCAATGGCAGGTTCTTCACATTGATGGCCAGTTTCGGATGGGACGCCGAAGCAGTAAAACGCGTCTAGCCCAGTGTCAAAAACTTGATGGGCGCGCCCGCCTATATCCTGAGCGGGGTCGCCGCCCTTGCCGAATACCGGGCGAGCACTGTCGAGGTGTCAATCGACGGCATTTCAACACGCAGCGAAGCTTTCATGGTGATAGTCGCGAACACTTCTTCTTATGCGATCGAACAGGTCAAAATCGCACCATTCGCGGCGATTGACGACGGATGGCTGGATGTTTGCGTCTTTGAAAAGCCGCCGGGCGATAAGATCGGGTTTGTCGCGCAGATCCTGCTGATGNNGGTGGCGATCACGGCGACTCCTCCGATGCTTGGACAGATTGACGGCGACTTGTGGCGCGAAACTCCCGCAGTTATCGATATTTTGCCTCGTTCAATCGGCTTCTTTGTTCCTTAGAGGGCGTTGACGGGTATCGTAATAGTTAAGGCGGACGGCCTCGTTAAAGAGAGCGGAAACGGCAAATGATATGGATTACCCGATCAAGACTGCTGGCGGAAGGTATCTTCTTTTTATTGACGGCGCCTGGATCGACTCGACAGGTACTGTCACCTATCCCAATATAAACCCCGCCGACCACTCGGTGACGTTCGGCTCGGTAGTCGAATGCTCGGGCGATGAAGTCGATCGGGCAATGCTTTGTGCGGACGCCGCCTTTCCGGCATGGCGAGCGGTATCCGGCAATATCAAAACGAAGATGTTTC
>PLAD01000160.1 GCA_003134215.1 Armatimonadota bacterium | reverse complement strand
GTGCAGAACTGATCGTAAAGCGTGTCGCTGTCCGTGATCTGTCCAAGCCTCGGGATGTCGAGTTCCCGCCCTGGATGCTGACGGACCAGGTTTCCGAAGTAATAGATGACCCCGAAATCGATATTGTCTGCGAATTGATGGGCGGCGTCGAGCCGGCGCACAGTTTTGTTATGCGCGCGCTGGTGAATGGCAAATCGGTCGTTACCGCGAATAAAGAGATGATGGCGAAGGCAGGGAATGACCTTCTACGTCTTGCTGAACAGAATAAACTGGACTTTCTATTTGAGGGAAGCGTCGGCGGTGGAATCCCAATAATTCAGCCACTCAAGCAGGCGCTTGCGGGCAACCAATTTTCGGAAATAATGGGAATAGTGAATGGGACGACCAACTATATCCTCACAAAGATGGCCAAAGAAGGCGCAGAGTATTTAGATGTACTTCGCGAAGCACAAGAGCGGGGTTACGCCGAACCCGATCCGACGAATGATGTTGAGGGATTCGATGCGCAATATAAGATCGCTATTCTTTCAAGTATTGCTTTCAACTCCCGAATCGATGTCAACCAGATTTCAGTGGAAGGTATTTCGAAGCTTTCCAAGCGCGACTTTGAGATGGCTGACGTTTTAGACCACGCAATTAAACTCGTCGGCATTGGGCAGGAGACATTCGACGGTATTCGTGTACGTGTTCATCCTGCTTTGCTGCCTCAAGGCCATCCGCTTGCAAGTGTCAATGACGTATATAACGCTATCTACGTACGGGGGAACGCAGTCGGTGACGCTATGTTCTATGGTCGGGGAGCGGGGAGTAGTCCAACAGGTTCGGCCGTAGTGGGTGATTTGATAGAGATAGCACGTAATATGCGTCTAAACGCAACAGGCAGGATTGGCTGCACATGCGTCTACAACAAGCCGATGCTAGGAATGGACACTCTGCGAACCAAGTATTACGTGCGCCTAACCGCCTGGGACCGCCCAAAAGTTTTAGCAAGTGTTGCCAGTGTCTTCGGTGATTTCGATGTCAGTATCGAAACTGTAGAACAGCGTTCATATCACGACGAAGCAGAGATAGTTCTTCTCACTCACCGGACGATCGAACAAAACTTTATTTCGGCGCTGGATATATTGAAGAGACTTTCTTTTGTCAGCCAGGTAAACAACTGGATCAGGGTCGAAGAATAATCGCATGCACGTCAACTCAGATGACCTTACGCGCACCAATTCAGCTGGGTTATGGTCTGCGCTGATTGCCCCACGACCGGTCTTTTTAGTTGCCACACAAAACGCTGACGGGATCTGTAATATCGCACCGTACAGCTCAGTAGCACTGATCTCTGTCAATCCTCCGATGGTGAGCATATCGTTCGGAGAGGGCAGGGGACGGCGAAAGAATACGCTAGCGAACATTCTGGCGACGCGGCATTTTAGTTTGAATGTCGTTCCCCGCTCGCTTGCTGCTATCGCAAACACGTCCGCCGAGGGCGTCAGTATTGAGGACGACTTCGACAGATTAGAATTGACGCGTACAAGTTTTACTCGCTCGCCTGCCCAGTCCATTGCTGAGTCCCCGGCATCTATCGCCTGTGAGCTCGTTCAGCTTATTGCGATAGAAGGGTCTAGTTCGTCACTGATCTTGTGCCGCTGTTCAGAAGTAATATTTGATGATCATTTTTCTATTGGAGCTAGCTTTGATCCGGTTAGCGCCGATCTTATCGCATCAATCGGTGTTGAAGACTACATATCATTAAAGGGAGAAGCGTTTACACTTCCGAAACCGCGGGAGTAACAACAGCGACACTATGAGACGCGGCATTATCCACAAGTATCGAGAGTACCTTCCTGTAACCAAAGATACACCGATTATCAGCCTCTGTGAAGGCGACACGCCACTTATCGAAGTCTCCAAACTGTCGAAGCTGATCCACCCGACGCTTCAGCTCTACGTCAAATATGAAGGCATGAATCCGACCGGTTCATTTAAAGACCGTGGTATGACAATGGCGATTACAAAAGCGGTTGAGGCAGGCAGCAGGGCTGTAATGTGCGCAAGTACCGGGAATACATCGGCGGCGGCGGCAGCTTATTCTGCACGCGCTGGGCTTGAATGCATCGTGTTGCTACCCAGCGGAGAAGTAGCATTAGGAAAGCTGTCCCAGGCACTAATCCACGGAGCCAAAGTAGTCGCGATCGATGGTAACTTTGACGACGCTTTACGGCTGGTTCGCGAGATCTGTGAAGAGTATCCGATTACGCTGGTTAACAGTGTGAACCCATACCGAATTGAAGGACAGAAAACCGGCGCTTTTGAAATCGTCGACGATCTCGGCCGGGCGCCGGACATCCACGCAATTCCTGTCGGCAACGCCGGCAACATCACTGCTTACTGGAAGGGTTATAAAGAATACGCAGCCTGCGGCAAAATAGAAGCCCTGCCGACGATGTATGGATTTCAGGCGGCAGGAGCAGCGCCCATTGTAGACGGCCATCCTATTGCTTATCCGCAGACTATTGCTACAGCGATCAGGATTGGTAATCCCGCTTCTTGGAGCGGGGCGACGACGG
Source organism: Armatimonadota bacterium (assembly GCA_003134215.1). Lineage (GTDB taxonomy): Bacteria > Armatimonadota > Armatimonadia > Armatimonadales > Capsulimonadaceae > BOG-944. Next base: position 3,311 of record PLAD01000160.1, on the reverse strand, counting down.
CTGTCAGTGAGTCGAACGGCCTGGTGGAAAAGGTTACGGACGACGAGATCCTGGAAGCATATCGCTTGCTTGCGGAGCTTGAAGGTATTTTTGTGGAACCCGCAAGCGCCGCATCTATAGCAGGTTTACTTAAACTTAGCAGACTAGGTAGAATGACGGAGGACAAGTTAGCGGTTGCGGTCGTTACTGGTCACGGACTCAAGGATCCTGACCGTGTTGTTAAGACTGTAGCTGCGCCGGTATTGGCGCCGGCAACCCTTGATGGCGTTGTGGCCGCGTTAGGATATTGAGCTTCAAAAAATAGGGAGTAGCCACAAATGCCATATCTGTACACCATCGACAAACCACAAAAAGTCGATTGGAACGACTTCAGCACGGACGCGGTCGACAAGCTGTCTAAAGAAGACTGCATGACCAAAATCGAGGAGCTTGGAAACGAACTCGACGTCTTGCAAGAATCTCTTTATGCCGCTGCGTCACACAGCGTTCTCATCGTTTTGCAAGCGATGGACACTGGCGGCAAAGACGGAACTATCGGTCACGTCTTTAAGTATATTAACCCACAAGGCTGCCAAGTGACGTCGTTCAAGCAGCCAAACCCGCACGAAGCAGCACATGACTTTCTTTGGAGAGCCCATCGGGCATCTCCTACAAAAGGCATGATTAAGATCTTTAATCGATCGCACTATGAGGATGTCCTGGTGACGCGTGTCCACGACCTGGTTCCCGAAAAAGTCTGGAGGAAGCGTTACGAAGAAATAAAAACCTTCGAAGGACTTCTCGCAGCAAACCACACGATTATCTTGAAGTTTTATCTCCATATCTCTAAGGAGATGCAGCGCGAACGTTTACTTTCACGTGAGGCCGACCCCACAAAGTCCTGGAAATTGTCGTCGTCAGACTGGAAAGAACGTGCATTTTGGGAAAAATACAATGAGGCTTATGCCGAAGCAATTGGCAAAACTGGAGTCAAGGAAGCTCCCTGGTATGTTGTACCGTCCAATAACAAGTCGTATCGAAACCACGCAATCGCCGATCAGCTAGCCAAGGTACTTCGAGTATATAAATCGGAGTGGGATACGACCCTTGAAAGAACCGGTGAGCAACGAAAGCACGAGCTTTTCCAGGCCAGAGCGGCGAACCCCGCTATGGCGGCGGAGGCGTTGCAGCCAGGAGAGGTGCTCGGAATAAAGCCGCCAAAGGGCAAGCCGAACAAAAAGTAAAATAAGCTGGCGAACGTGGCTCGGTCTGGAGGAATCAAATCTGCCGAGCCTTCGCCGCTGTAGTATCTCCGGTTGTTGTACTTCTATTTCGGGTATAGACACCGATGTCCTACCTCTACACAATCGATCAAAATACAAAGATCAATTTATCCGGCTATAGCACGGATAGAATTGATAAAATTTCCAAGGAAGACGCTGCAGCGCATACTTCCGAATTAGGCACCGATCTGAATATTTTACAGGAAGCAATGTATGCAGCAGCAACACATAGCCTTCTCATCGTCCTTCAAGCCATGGATACAGGCGGCAAAGACGGCACCGTTAGCCATGTCTTCAAGTACATCAATCCACAGGGTTGCAACGTTACATCATTCAAGGAACCAGCGCCGGACGAAAGCGGCAGAGATTTTCTCTGGCGCGCGCATCACGCCGTGCCACTGAAGGGAATGATGCAGATCTTTAATCGTTCGCATTACGAAGACGTTTTAGTAGTACGGGTGCATGATCTTGTGCCGGACAAGGTTTGGAAAAGGCGATATGAGCAGATCGAAGAGTTTGAGTCGCTGCTCGACACCGACAACACAATCATTCTCAAGTTCTTTTTGCATATCTCCAAGGGAGAGCAGCGCGAGCGACTGCTGGCGCGGGAAGAAGACCCGGACAAGGCCTGGAAGCTTTCCACGAATGACTGGCACGAGCGGCTATTCTGGGACAAATATGTCGACGCTTACGAAGACGCGATTGGAAAAACCGCAGTAAAACACGCTCCGTGGTACATCGTCCCTGCTAACGACAAGTGGTATCGCAACCACGCTATCGCCGAAAAGCTGGTTTCGGTACTCAAACATTACAAACCCGAGTGGGAGACGTCGCTCAAAGAGCTTGGCGAACGCAATAAGAAAGAACTAGCAGTCCTGAGGGCCCGCGATCCTCGGCTGGCAAAAGAAGCCGAATGTGAAAAAGAACGCAAGGGGTAGGTTCCGGCCTTAATTTGGCGCTTTATCGTCCTAACGACAGAAGATTCAACATCAAATACTCTGTCGCAATCTGGGCGTTTGCGTTTCTGGCTATGTATCTTCTGGTGTCTTGCACGAGGTTGATTGCTTCTTCGATTTCGGATTTGTGGTAGCGCTGCGCTTGATTATTGATGACGTCGACTCGATCAATATTCAGTACTTGGGCCTTGCCTTTTGATATTTTCGATACCAACAAGTCGCGGTACCAGAGCACGAGGACATCACACGAACTTGCTAGAAGTGTCCGCGGTCCAGAATCCTCTTCTCCAGAAGACAGATCGTTGAGCTTTGCAGACGCTTTCCTTAAATCGTCCGCAATTTTGTATCCTGCGATCACCGGCGCACCACTCGATGATTCCTCAGCAGCATTGAGTATATCGTCCCGTGCAGTCATGGCTGTCGGTGATGAAGCGGCGCGGAGCGCAATCCCGGGACGACCCTGAGCATAAGCGGCGAGAAGCGTTGCCTTTTGGCTGGATAAGCCAATTGCAATGAGTCTTGCTGCAATTTCAGGTTCGGGAACGGGTGCGAAGCGCAAGGTCTGCGAGCGTGAAAGAATAGTTGGAAGAACCGCTTGCACGGAGCTTGCCGTCAAAATGAAAAGTGTATAGGACGGCGGTTCTTCCAGAACCTTTAGAAGACTGTTCGCGGTATCTTCGTTCATCGACTCTGCCGCTTCAACAATGAAGATACGTCGTTTGCCGCTCACCGGCGCAAAGTATAGGTCTCGCAACATAGCACGATCCGCGGGATGTTCCTTCACGCCGTCTCTCGGCCAGAACTGGGCGATTCGCAATATACGACTGGGCCCAGTCGGGCCAATTTGCCGGACATCCGAATGCGAGTCGGCATCGATTGACCTACAGGCAGCGCACGTGTCGCAAGAGTCGATTGGATCAATCGACCGGTTGTCACAGAGAAGAACCTTGGCGAGTGCACGGGCCGTCGTGGTCTTGCCGATCTGATTGTCTCCGACAAATAAGTAGGTTTGTGCGAGCCGGTTTGCGGCCAGGCCGTGTCTTAAAGATGCGACGACGGACTGGTGCCCCAGGATATCCGCTAACATGAAGTA
>PLAD01000269.1 GCA_003134215.1 Armatimonadota bacterium | reverse complement strand
GTCATGTTCTCGTGTATGACTTCAGGACGGTTGTTATTCACGAAATCTTCGAAATGCTGTGCTACGAAAGCCTTCATCTCGTCTAGGGTCAGTGTTGTTGGCATGGCAAAATCCTATTCCTTCAATTCGAAATGGGTTGTTGATAACAATCTTGATGATATCGACCTTGAGCCGCGCAGCCGCGAGCAGCCTAAACCTAGTATGTCACCGACAAAACGGTCAAATCAAGTACGTATGCAACCACGATATACTTGGACATTTGCCGACGTGGTCTACGGCCTCGACTTTGTGGTAAAATTCACAAAGTGAATAGAAACTCGTTTGCGCTGGACCATGTGGCTGTTCCTTCGGCGGATATTGCCGCATCTGTTCTTTGGTATGTCAAGAATTTCCATGCTGTTGTGCTGTATCAGGACGAGACTTGGGCATTCTTGCAGATGGGGCAGGGGAAGCTTGCGCTGGTGACTCCTGGGCAGCATCCGCCTCATATCGCTGTGCGGGTTGATGGTGAAACGTTGGCGAAATCGGCGGCGAGCGTCGGCAAGCCGATCGACCGACACAGGGACGGTACCAGCGGGATTTACATCTCCGATCCGGACGGTAATGAGGTGGAACTGATTTGTTATCCGGACGGTAAAACGATTTACGAAGACACGGTCTGATCGACCGTAGCTTGTCGAACTGCTGCCGATGCTTTTAGAAGTTGAGGATCTTCACACAGAATTCGCCCTCAGGGGCCGGCCAACAGTTCTTGCAGTGCGTGGGGTCAGTTTCGGGGTCTAACGCGCCGAGACCTTGGGACTGGTAGGAGAATCGGGCTCTGGGAAAAGCGTGACCGCGCTTTCGATAGCGCGTCTGATTACTCCGCCAGGGCGGACGACGCGGGGCTCAGTTAAGCTGGACAGTGTCGACCTGCTGCCTCTGAGTGAGAAGTCGATGCGTTCGGTGCGCGGGGCGAAGATTGCCTTTGTTTTCCAGGACCCGATGACCGCACTCAATCCGGTGCTCACCATTGGGACGCAGATTACCGAGACAATCCGGGCTCACAAGAAAGTGAGCGGTGGTGAAGCTCGGAAGATCGCACTGGAATGGCTGGAGCGGGTGCATATCGCTCTGCCGGAACATCGCTTTAACCAGTATCCGTATGAATTGTCCGGCGGTATGCGTCAACGGGTGATGCTGGCCATTGCTTTTTCCTGCGAGCCCGATCTGCTGATTGCCGACGAGCCGACAACTGCTTTGGATGTCACGGTACAGGCGCAGATCCTTGACATTATTGAAGAATTGAAGTCGCGAATGGGCGCGGCTGTTCTGCTCATAACGCACGATATGAGTATCGTCGCTGAGAAATGCGACCGTGTTATCGTCATGTACGCCGGCCAGATCGTCGAGGAGTCGCCTGTAGCGGAGCTCTTTGGCAATCCGTGTCATCCATACACGCGAGCGCTGCTCAGGTCCGTGCCGGATGTGTGGGCAAAGCAGGAGAGTGCCGGGCACTTTCAGTATCTTGCTGGACAGCCTCCAAGATTGATCGCGCGCCAGATACCCGGTGGCTGCGCATTTAATCCACGTTGTCCGGAGCGGTTTGCAAGGTGCACGGTCGACTCGCCGTCGCTGTATGAGCTGTCGCCCGGAAAATCCGGACGTTGCTTGTTGCTTGAGCCGGGCGTTGCTCTCGCCGACAATAAGTCTATATCGATAGGAGATCAATAATCTAGTGTTAGAACCTTTACGTAAACCCGATCGCGACAACGACCTTGAAGATCCGGTCTGCCACGAGCATGTCACCGACAGCAGTCCCTACAAGAGCAGCTACCGTGGACATACGGTCTACTTCTGCAGCAAGTCCTGTAAGGGCGAATTCGATCAGACACCTTCGCTCTGGCTTTCCGTCTCCCATGCCGAGATGTCTTCGGCAAATTTCGGCATGGAGTAGCATCCTTGGCGCGGCCTAATGCGCGGCGCTGATATCCGTATCGGCTCGCGGCCGCTCAAAAAGCAAGATGAGCGGCAGAGCGGCCAGGAAAGCGACGAAGATCAAGACGAATGCGTCGTTGAACGCAAGCATCGAGCACTGTTCTTCCACGACCTCCGTTAGCTGGCCGAGCGCTGAGAGATGTGCAGAAGCCGCGCTGTAGCCGTAGCCGATCAGCGTGTTCTGCGCATGCAGCAGCCATCCCGATGCACCGTCCGTCCCCTGGTTCATCTGCGATACCAGGATCGAACGGTGAAAATCGATCCGCTGGGTTAATATGGTGGATGCCGCAGCAATCCCAATGCTTCCTCCAAGCTGGCGTGTCAGGTTGATCATCCCCGAGCCGACCCCAATCTCGTCCGGCTTCAAGTTTCCCAGGCTGGAAACTGTCAGCGGAATGAAAAGGAAACCGAGTGACAGCCCTCGCGCCATCAGTGGCCAGAATACATCCGGTGCTCCCGAGTCGGTGCTGAGATGCGACAGGCCGAACGCGCTCAGCAAAAAGAGTACTGTTCCGCCGGCAAGAAGCGCTCGCGGGTCGACTTGCTGTGACAGGATTCCGGCGGCGACGAATGAAACCATGGAGACCAGGGCCGACGGCAGCAAGATCATTCCGGTCTCGAATGCCGTGTAGTTCTGCGAATTCTGCAGGTAGATCGGCAGAAGGAACAGAACCGCATAGCGGCCAATCCCAAGTATAGCGCCGAAAAGCGAGCCGGCAGTGAGCGAGCGGTTTCGGAAGACTCTCAGGTTGACAATCGGGTCCTCTACAGTCAGCTCCCACCAGACAAATCCCACCAGGCCTATTATGGACGTCAATGTGAGGCCGACAATCAAAGGTGCCGAGAACCAGTCGTCTTGCTGACCACGCTCCAGAACTGTTTGCAGAGAACCCATTCCGAGCGCCAGCAGCAAGAATCCGGCAAAGTCGATCTTGGCGCTCTGCCGCGTTGGGCCTTCTTCGTTCGGGACATAGAGCATGGTCAGTATGCTCGCGGCGATGCCGAAGGGCAGGTTGACGNNGCCGAGCACCGGGCCGAGCGACGGACCGATCATGACTCCCATGCCGAAGATGGCGGTCGCGGTTCCTTGCTGCGATTTTGGGAATGCACGAAGCATGATCACCTGGCCTGTCGAAAGCAGTCCTCCTCCGCCGAAACCCTGTACCAGCCTCCAGAAGATCAACTGGCTCAGCGTGTGCGACCATCCGCAGAAGAGGGAAGCGATTGTGAAGAGTGCAATCGATGCCGCGAAGTAGTTGCGCCGGCCGAATCGATCGGAAAGCCATCCGGTAATTGGGAGGACGACTACGTTCGAGATAATATAGCCTGTATTGACCCAGCCGATCTCGGAGATTGTCGCGCCCAGATTGCCCTGCATTTGCGGGATGGCGACATTGGTGATCGATGTGTCAAGAACTTCCAGCACGGCGCCGATCATTGCGGCAACCACAATCAGATAGCGCAGGTTCGGACTGACAGGCGGGGCTTCAATGCTCTCTTCTTCTTCAATTTCTTGCACTTCGGACATGTTGTATCTCCCTCTGACATTCAGAAATCAAATGAACTAAATTCGTTTATTGACAGTGTGTCATTACAATTACAAAAAAAATAGCACGATGTCGCCGTTATCAGGCCCCCGCCTTTGTTCGGCCGACGACGCCGTTTGCGATCAGGTCGTGAAGCACCTCGCGTGATCGGCTGCGGTCGATTGGGAAGGCGCCGGAAGAACCGCATTTGTCCATCATCGCTGCGTAGCCCATTGCGATTCCCATTNNGCATAACTGCGACCTCCATAACGGGCATCGGCCGAAAGAAGCCTTGCTCGATACCTTCGGTCAGGACGCGGGCAATCCACTTTACCATCAAAATATACTTTTCATCCAGGCTGTTTTTGATCTCGTCCGACAACATGGCCATTATCTGAGCCTTGTCCATCGGCAGTGTCGCGTAGTACTCCGGGAAGTTGTCGTGAAAGGCCATGTAAGCGTCATGACCCGCCAGCAAGTTGGTGAGGGCATCGTTACTCGGATTATAAGAATCGCGGATCAGTCGATGGAGAATAGCCAGTCCTTCCTCCATGATCGCAGCGAAAATCTCTTCCTTATTTTCAAAGTAAAGATAAATCGTCCCTCGTGCAAGCTCCGTCGACCGTGCGATATCGTCGATCGTCGTGTCGCGAAAACCCTTTTCGAAAAATAAAGTACGCGCCGAATCCACTATCGCCTCTCGCCTCAGCCCCTTCTCCCGCTCCCGTCGCTCGTTCGTACCCATGACTAATCTCCAATTAATGACGCTATGTCATCATAGTATTCCGAAACAACAAAATTGTCAAGCATTATCAAATCAATGTGCGATATTCCTCTATGTTGCATGTCAAGAGCTGAGGCTCATAGACATGCTTCCCGGATGAGGATGATGCTTGTAATAATTCATATCTATTAATTATTGACATCAGCGGCGAGGGGTGTTAGAATTGAGTCTGCTAGATTGCCCTTGAAACCAACGCACCATTCGGCAGTCGTGGACGATTGCTGTTGTCTCTCAAGGATGGCTTATTTCCTGTCGGGTTCGGTCTATCGACCGGTGGCATGAAAGGAGAGTCCGTTGTGGTTTTTGCGTACGTTCCGTCGCATGCTTATTGTGAGACAGCCGTAGGGTCGCAAGTCAATGAACTGATCAGTTGCGGTCTCGATTCTGCTCTAAAGCTATCCCTGCTTTCAGAAGCTTGGCTCCTGGCAGCGCATGACGATTATGGCGGATCGGTAACCGACTTCGCTATTCGACTTGGGTATTCCGAGGATCTAGTACTTTCCGAGCTCGATCAACTTGTGGCTTCGGGATACTTCCTCCGCTGTATCAACGACGATATGTCACTTTGTTTTAAGCTGACGTATGAGGCTCCCCGCCTTAACACGGTGCGTCGCCTGCTTTCGTCTTGGCGCGATCTGCGGTTTCACCTACGCGCAAATTCACTTCTTACGTTCCGTCTGACCAAGCCCGCGGTGACATAGTCCCAGCCGTTCAACGGCACTGTTGAAAATGGCGCACGTCTTGTGCGCCTTTTTCATGGCCGCTTCTTTTACAAGCCGGTCATTTTGCGGTATAAATAGCGCGTTGGCCGCGCGATGACTTGCCGGGGTTTTTTGGGCAGCTATGGAAAAATGGACTCGATTGCTGGTTTTTTTGGCGACATGGCTGTCGATGATCGCCCTGATCGCCGTACTTGTCCGCCTCACCTTCTACATCCAGCACACAGTGCTCCTTTTCGCTCTCTCGACACTGCTCGCCTATGCGCTCGATCCGGTGGTCGAGTTCCTGCGCCGAGTGAAATTCGGAAAATATAGAGGCGCAGATGTTGCGCTGTCCCGGTCCGGCTCGGTGGCGATTGTCTTCATCCTCCTCGTCGCGGTCGTCATTTTCGCAGTTCTTGCCCTGAGCCGTCCCGCTATACATCAGGTTCGCCTGATTGGCGACCCGCGGGTACAGGCGCAATATCGACACGAAGCGGTCCGTCTGCTTGGCGAAGGAGATCGCCAGCTCGCGCTGTTCGGGGTCCACCATAGTGTGTCGGATTACGTCAAGAACCCATCGACACTTCCGCCAAGCATTCGGTCGGTGGAGTCGGATGTCGAGCGCAGCACAGTCGTCTTCCTGGGCGCTCTGGCGATGTCGCTCGGCGAAACAGTGATTGTCCTCTTGATCACTGTCTATCTGCTGATCTACAGCGCCGAGATGAAGCGTAAGTTCAATGCCCTGCTTCCGGCGTCACTGCTGTCCCACGCGGAGGTTTGGGAAGAGGATGTGAACCGGATACTCGGAGGTTTTGTTCGAGGACAGCTAACTATTTCGATCCTGCTCGGGTTTGCTGCTGCGGTCGCCTGCGCAGCAGTCGGAATACGGTTCTGGCTGCTGATCGGGCTGTTCGTTGTCGGGGCATCGCTTATTCCGGTGTTCGGACCGTATATCGGAGCCGCGCCGGCGGTGATCCTGGCGCTGCTGACTCCGACGCACTTCGCGAGCCGGTTGGTGGCAGCGGTTGTCCTTCTGCTGGTATTCGTCACGATCAATGAAGCGGCATCGAAAGTGCTCTATCCTCGCTTGGTGGGACGCGCGATCGGGCTGCACGAGGTGCTGGTCCTCTTTGTTCTCTTTGCAGGGCTCGAAATTGACGGGGTGGTGGGTGTGCTCTTTGCCGCGCCGTTTACAGCGATCGCGCTTGCGACGGTTGTTCACCTTTACCGGTTCTGGCTGAATCTGCCGGACTCGCTGATCTTTTCCCACGAAAAGCCACTGCCGACAGAGCTGAACACGTCCTAGACTACTGGCTCGGATTCGGCCTTCGTCGGACTTGCGCCCAGCCGCCTGGTAGTCGCCTTGATACGCTTCGCCCTTGTGGGGTCGTCGTCCGCCGTGCCGATCGAAGAAATCTGCGCTTCGAGATCGTTGGCCAGACTATCCTCGCCAAGTCTGCGCAGCTGCCGCGTGGCCGCACCCAGTTTGTCCTTGGCCCTGTCGATATCACCTGATTCCTGCGCCCGCTGCGCTTCTCGCTCCAGCTTATAGACAGTGAATCTGTCCACTAGCTCCTGCACTTCATGATTGACCTGTCCGAGGAGGTCCGGGTCGGAAGTGAAAGTTGCGGCGACGGTCTCGCTCTGAAGTGAGGGCGCTGAAAGGTTGACTCCGCCATCGAGCGACTGCCAGGACAGCTCTACTTTCGCGATATCGTGGTAACCCTCGCCGTTAAGTGCAGGCGCAAGCTGAATAAGGAGCGCTGTCGTCAGGTCGCTCGGCAGATCGCCGACACGGGCGCTGATCCAACCTTCCGACGCATCGATTTCATCAAAGATCGTCATGTTCGGACGCGCCATGTAGATATCCTGAACAACTGTTCCGGCAATGCCCTGCGCCGCGACATGAAGCTGGCGGACAGCAGTAGACTGAATCGTCACCAGCTCAGAAATCAGTTCTCTGGCAACTGTCTGAATATCCTCGGCATAGTGGTAGGCTCCGCGCGTGATATCGGCGACGTTCATCAGAAACTCTTCATCGAAATCGTCGCCGACCCCGATGGTGCTGATCGCGACCCCGCCGACCTGGATGGTCTCCACAACCGTATTGGTGTCTCGTTGGTCCTGGACGATACCATCGGAGATGACGATGATTCGGTTGACTGTTGTTGGTCCCCCGATGTGATGGACTCGCTCGAAAGCAAGGTTCAAGGGCTGGGCCATCTTTGTGCCAGTGCCGATATCGAATGGAAACTGCTGAAGAAGCAGTACATCGAGTTTGGAGACACATTCTTCGGTGCTGCGCTGCCAGTCGTTGGCATCGAAAATAGTCACGGGAAGGTCGGCAAAGGCAATGACGGTCACCAGGTCGCCGTATTGTAGGCTATGCAGCAGCTCCTTGATGGCATCGACTGCAATGGTCATCGGCTTTCTTACCGCCGACTGCATGTCGAGCAGTGTCTGCCCGCTCCAAAAAACGGCCTCCTGGTCGTCGGCTTCACCGCGCTCCATCTCGTCGCGAGAGAGGGCTAGCCCCATCCAGTAATCACGCTCATCTTCGGTCAATTGGAAGTTGTACATCGTACCGGACGAGTCCACGACGAGCACGAGGTTCAGCGGCGGGCGCTGATCTCCTGCGGCTTCCGCCTGCGGCTGCAGCTCAAGTAATGCGTACACCGGCTCATCCTCGAACTGGGTTGAACTGATGTACGGCCTATTCAAAGATGCAGCGAGTGTTAAGCGAGTAGCCATCGATGGCAAATTCCCCTTTGGTGTCGTCGTTCAGATATTCGGCGCTGGCGCGGTCGACTCACTCGGGATGGAGCGACGTCTGCATTGTATTTAACTAGCGCGGCGACAAATTCCTTCGTAGTTTATGCTGAATAGATTGTACTTTACAACTATGCCGTTACGACAGCTATCGGTGCAATATAGTTTTTACCCTTGCAAAGATGCGGTATTCTTGATTCATGACTACAACAACCTTAACCGATCAGTCGGCGACGGTCAATTCGGCTGCTTCGATCGAATGGAATCTTGACGATCTGTTCATTTCTCCGGACGATCCACGTCTGGAAGCTTCGCTCACCGACACCGAGAACCGCGCGAAACTTTTTCAGGCCGCTTACAAGGGCAAGATCCTCACTCCCGATCTGACGGCGGAGACTCTGGTAAGCGCGATCCGGGAGTATGAGTCGATCTCGGTAGAAAGCGCAAAGCCCGGCACTTACGCCAGCCTGCGCTATTCCGCCGACACCAGCGATGCGTCGCGCGGCGCGTTTCTGCAGAAGATGATGGAGAGAGGTACACAGCTTTCCTTGCACATGCTGTTTTTCGAACTGGAACTAGCGAAAGTGGACGATGCCTTGATCGACACTCTCCTGCTCGATGCTGGAGTCGCAATGTACAAGCACTATATCGACACTGTTCGGCTTTACAAGCACCACATGCTCTCCGAAACCGAAGAGCGACTGCTGGAAGAGACAGCGAACACCGGCGCACGTTCGTTCAAAAGACTGTTCGACCAGGTGACATCCACCGCGACATTCGAACTAGACGGCGCGGACCTCTCGCAGTCGGAGGTGCTTTCTCGGCTCTATTCTGCGGACCGAACAGTACGCCAAACGGCCGCATCGGCATTCAGCGCCGGTTTGAATAAAAATATCGACACGGTTGCCTTCATTTTCAACACGCTGATGCAGGATAAGAAGGTCAAGGATCGGCTGCGATCCTATACGTACCCTGAACAGTCCCGACACTTGAGCAACGAGCTTACCCCGGAGATTGTCGAAACTGTGGTGTCGGCCTGCACATCCAACTACCGCGTTGTCGGCCGCTACTACGATATCAAAAAAGAAATCCTGGGTCTCGATACACTTTATCACTACGACCGATACGCCCCGTTGTTTCAGGCGAAGGAAAAGGTCCCCTGGAACCAGGCGAAGGAACTGGTGCTTTCGGCGTTCTCTGATTTCTCTCCTGTCATGAGCGACGCTGCGAAGGAGTTTTTCGACAAGTCGTGGATCGATGCCGCACCACGAAAAGGCAAGCGGGGTGGGGCGTTTTGCTCGTATGTCACCCCAGACCTGCACCCATATGTCCTGCAATCGTACATGGAGCAGAGCAAAGATGTCATGACGTTGGCCCATGAGCTTGGACATGGTGTCCACTCCAGTCTTTCCCGCGTACAGAGCTATTTCAACTTCCACGGCACTCTGCCGCTTGCGGAGCTTGCCAGCACATTTGGGGAGATGCTTGTCTTCGAACGTCTTCAGCAGAGCTCGTCGCCCGACGATCGCTTGGCGCTTTACGCGAGCAAGATCGAAGACTCCTTCGCTACAATCTTTCGTCAGGCGTCGATGTATCGCTTTGAGCAGGCGATCCACAACCACCGGCGGGAGAAGGGCGAACTGACCAAGGCCGACTTCGGCGGTTATTGGCAGGAGTCGATCAAGCAGATGTTCGGAAGCTCGCTGACACTCCTCGACGAGCACCAGACCTGGTGGTCGTATGTCGGCCACTTCGTCGGTTCGCCGTTCTATGTGTACGCCTATTCCTTCGGCGAATTGCTGGTTCTGTCGCTCTATCAGAAGTACAAAAGAGAAGGCGCGGCATTCACTTCCAAATACCTTGACCTGCTCAAAGCAGGCGGCAGCATGACTCCGCAGGAACTGATGAACAAGGTAGAAGTCAACCTCGCAGACCCCGCCTTCTGGCAAGGCGGCATCGACGTTCTTGAGGGCGAAGTAAACGAGTTCGAAGCTCTTTGGAAAGCCAAAAAACAAACAAATTAGACTACGAACATCACCCCTCAGATTCTGGTGCAGGCTTCGTATTCGCAGGCTGATGCACCCGCACATATAGTAGACGTCAGGCCCTTAAATCAGGTACAATATTACGAAATCTCCGGCAGTTATTGCTTGATTTGTTTAGTGTGAAATGTCACTGACGCGTGAGGAGTAGTGTGATCATAGTATGACAACAACGAATGTAGTCTCCCCTCAGGATGAGCCCATCGGCAGCCTCTTTTCAGAATCAACGCCGGACGCTAGCGGCAAAGTTAAAACCTCAGCAAAGAAACCAACGGAAACAGTTACCGGAGCGTATGTAGAACCCGACGAAGAGCTGGAATACAGCGTCACCAAAGAGTACGATGCGAACAGTCTTCGTGTTCTTGAAGGGCGAGATGCTGTTCGGCAGCGCCCCGCCATGTATATTGGCGACACTGGCAGCAATGGGCTTCACCACCTCTTTTTCGAGATTCTTGACAACTGTATCGATGAGGTTCTTGCCGGTCGCGCGAGCACGGTCAATGTCGTGCTGAACGCAGACAAAAGTATCAGTGTGACCGACGACGGCAATGGAATTCCGACCGGCATTAATGAGGCGACCGGGCTGTCCGGTGTTGAACTTGCTATGACCAAGCTGCACGGCGGCGGCAAGTTTGGCGACGGCGGTTATAAGGTCTCCGGCGGCCTGCACGGGGTCGGCCTTTCCTGCGTCAACTTCCTTTCCGAATGGTGCAAAGCTGAAGTAGTGCAGAACGGCGCGAAGTTTGAATTTCTCTGCAAGCGCGGAAATAAGACCGGCGATATCAAGAAAGTCGGTAAGGCGGAAGGCCACGGCACAACTATTACTTGGATGGCCGACAAGGAGATATTCGGTGATTATGACTACAACGTCGATGTGCTGCTGAGCCGTATCCGGAACACCTGTTATTTGAACCGCGAAGTGAAGGTCACTTTTCGCGACGAATGCTACTCAGAAACACCGGAGACGATCGAGTTCCACTACAAGCGCGGTATCGCGGAGTTTGTCGAACATCTCAACGAAACTAAAGAGACGGCCGGCTTCGGACCGGTGATTTACTTTCAAAAGACGCGCGAAAGTGTCCAGGTGGAGATTGCCCTCCAGTACAACATGTCGTATACAGATGTGGTCTGGTCGTTTGCTAATAATGTGCACACGAAAGAGGGCGGAACCCACCTCTCCGGCTTCAAGACAGCTCTTACCCGTGTCCTGAACCAATATGCGCGTAAGTCCGGTTTCATTAAGGAGAAGGAACAAAACTTCTCCGGTGAGGACGTTCGCGAAGGTCTGACCGCAGTTATTTCGGTTCGGCTCTTCAACCCCCTGTTCGAAGGTCAGACAAAGGGCAAGCTTGGC
>PLAD01000149.1 GCA_003134215.1 Armatimonadota bacterium | reverse complement strand
TGCAGGGATGTTACATCGGGGAAAAAGAGACGGCGGAAGTCGTCAGCTACCTGAAGACTCAGGAAGAGCCCAAGTACACGATGCTTCCCACCGATGGTCCAAGCGGGACGGGCGGGAATGGGAAGGCGGACTGGGAAGAGGATGACGACAACGATGAGCTTTTCGAACCGTGTGTTCGCTGGCTGGTGATGCAAAAAACCGCATCAACATCTTCGCTGCAGCGCAAATTCAAAGTAGGCTACACCCGCGCCGCGCGCATGATCGAAACAATGGAGGCCAAGGGCATCGTCAGCTCACAAGACGGAGTCAAGCCTCGCGAAGTCCTCCTTCAGCCAGATCAAGTAGAAGCCTACTTCAAAGGCTTCCAAAACGGCGATATGGGCGAGGTCTAGCGACCTCGCCCGTCATAGCATTGTGCCGACTGTTGCACTTAAGTTACCTGAGGTAATCCAGCGACGGTGTCCACTTGTATGAACTGTATGCGGTGTAGTTGTTTATTGTCTTGCCGTCGACAGTAACGTACCTCCGAATGACTCCCTTGTAATAGCGAGGACCGAGGCGGGTGGGGATGGTCTGAACCGTCACCTTCACCGACGGCTCCCCTTTACCGTATATATCGCATACGGCGAAGCTGCCATACGTTTTATAGTAGATATAAATTGGGGCATCGGTATTGTTCTGGAATCGGAAATCCTTTTCGCCGTAGTAAACTGTCGCATCTCCGCCGGCAGGTACGTACGGTACGGTACGAACATGCTGGTGCCGCTCGACAATCTCTAAGTTCGCGAGTAATGCGGCGTTGAACAGTGTTGTTGCAACCTGGCACATGCCGCCGCCGACCTGATCTTCCATTGTCCCATTGATAAAAACTTTGCCGATCCCGAAACCACGCGCCACTGTTCTTACACCTACAGTCTCGTTGATTGAAAATATCTGTCCCGGCGCTAAAACGGTGCCGTCTACCAGGCTGATGGCGCGCCTAACCGTAACAGTTCTGCCGACTTCGGCGGTGTCGAAGTGAGTAACAAAGTGACTCAGTCGAGCGTTAATGCCTGCCAGCTTGTCGGTGCCCGGCGCCACTGCTCCGGCTTTGATCACCAGAGGTATCGACTGAGATAACGGAAAAGACTGCAGGATTTTGGCAATAGAGTCTGTCGACTCAGGAATAAGAAGCTTTGTATTTGCTTCAGCGGGAACAGCGACTGCTGGGCGCGCAATATTGTCGCTCTTGACGGAAACCTCATGAACAAATGGATGAACCAGTCGGACCACTGCCGGACGAGGGCCGTGATTGACTCGAGGCGCAAGCGTTGTCAGAAAATGCGTCAACTGGTCGGTATCGACGTTAAATTTCACATCCGGAGTAATTGTCTTATCATTGATAGCGTCGGGAAAGCTACAGCCAAGTTCTTTTCTTGTGACAAAGTACTGCTTACCTTGTGCCGTAAGCACGATATGCTGGGTAAGGTAGCTGTGTGCATAACTCGTCGGTGGCGTAGTTGATGCCACGGGGGTTGGGGCAGGTGTAGGCGCAGGCGTCGGGGTCGGCGCTGGCGTTTGGGGCTGAACCGGAGCGGGCGGTGTCTGCGGAGGACTTGCCGGCGCCGACTGACCTGGCGGCGTAGTATTCTGTACCTGAGCCTGCGGATTTGGCGCTGGCGCCGCAGTCTGTGCACTTGCAGCAGAGGCGAGCAAAAGTATGAGCGCGAACACGTACATCGGACGTGCCGCGGGGGTTGTTTGTTTAATCATGGAAATTAGGGAGATTCTTCAGACTGTTGATATATGGAGACAGTAATATACCCCGAAGATTGGTCTCACTAAATATGTGAATGGACCGCTCTCGTCGCACGCCACGTTCAATCGACATTAATTATGCAGCGCGAAAAAGTTCGATCGCCTTACCGTCCGAATTATCGGTTTCTTGATCGCTGAGCTTAAATTCGGCAGCCGAAATGTCGAGTTCTTGAGCGATACTTGAAAGTTCATGAGAAGCATTTACCATCTGCGCCACTGATCGTTCTTGTTCGACACTCGCTGAAGTCACGTTTTGTAACGAGCTGGACACGGCGTCCACTGCGCTAGACATCTCTTCTGCTGAAGCGCTTGCTTCTTCCACACAAGCCGCTACTTCCGTAATTTGTCCAGAAATTTCCTGTGAAGTGGCCAGAATCTCATTGGTAGCATTGAGAATTCCCACGACTCGGGTATTCGCAGAAGATATTTCGGAAAGTATCTCTTCCAATGCTCCGCCTGCTTCCCTGGCGAGAACTCCACCAGCTTCGACGTCTCGAACCCCGCCTTCGATTGCAGCGACTGCTATGGCTGTGCGCTCTTGCACCTGTTCGACCAGAGCTTTGATCTCTGCGGTCGCAATTCGGGATCGATCCGCCAGCTTTCTCACCTCATCTGCGACAACAGCGAAGCCTCGTCCAGCCTCGCCGACCCTCGCAGCCTCAATAGCTGCATTAAGCGCCAACAAATTCGTCTGGCTTGCAATGTCCTCAATTGTTGATACAATCGAGCCGATTTTTGCTGATGACTCCCCAAGTTGGCCGATCACCTGAGCGGAATCGATAACCGTAGTGCGGATATTCTGCATTCCATTGAGAGATTTAGCGACGGTTTCGGAGCCCGAAACGGCTGCGATCGACGCTCTGTCTACGGCCTTCGCGGCTAAATGTGCGTCGTCGGTGGTAGCGATGACGGCTCTGGTCAGTTTCTGCATCAGTGCTGCGCTCTGAGAGACAGCCACAGCCTGAAGGTTACTTCCCTTCGCCACTTCATGGGCGCCTAATGCGGCTTGACTGCTGGCGCTATTAATGTCTTTCACACTGTGACCGATCGCTGCACTGCTGTTCACTGCGTCTTTTGCTGTCTCCGAAAGCGATTGCGAGGCGTGATTGACGTAAGATGCCGTCGACTGCAGGCTTCTGATGAGACGTGAAAGGGATTTTTGGGATGCCTGGAATGAGAAGACAGTTCGTCGCATACTGACTAGAATTGAGTTCGCTGTCAGCCCGACATCTCCCAGCTCGTCTTGAGTGTTGATTTCGAGCTCAGGGACATCTGCTTTGATCGTAGTGGTCAGGTCTCCATTCTCCAACGCCTCGATAGCGCCGGCAAGGCTGCCCACATATTCCTGATTCAGTTTGTTCAGGTGATGCGACACTTCAGCCAGTGCATCGGTCGTCGATCGAGAAAGCGCGCTGAAGAAGTAAAGTGCAAGGAGCAGAGAGATGGCGACGCAAGTGTCGACAGCAGCCCGCCTTGTGGTGAAGCCGTTCTCGCGTGCTTCGAGCAGTGTCTGAAGTGTGGCCAACGCGCCAATTCTGTACCTGGAAAGCGAGTCCGCAGTGCCCTGGGTCGATGCTTCAACATCTTCCACAGTCGCTGTAGGCTGGTTTGGCGCCAGTAAGTTCTGTTGGACGGTGCCGAGAAATCCATTCGTTTGACTGACGGCAGTATTCTGCAGCGGGTCCAGCGCGCTCTTAACCGATGAATTGAACTGCTCCACTTGCTGAACGTTACCGGTCAATGAAGATAGCGGACTTGAAATCAAACCGGTTAGAACTGTCAAATTGGTACGGTCAGTTGAGCTCAACGAGTGATGCTGAGCAGCCGCAGACGCGAGTTCGCCGGCTCTTGTGACGTTGACGACAACCTGAGGCATCTGTGTCAATGCCGAATCCATCGTATAGTAGGAGTCGACGTCCGGATCGAGGATCAGGTTCGAGTTGTTCCCTACTGTCTGGATAAAAGCGACGATGTTGTCAACGAACGCCTGGTGAGCGGTTTCGCTTGCGGACTCACTGTTGGAATTGTCGGTATCGAGCACACTTTGCCATTGAGACTTCAATTTGGACCACGCGCCCGATGCGCCTAATGTTCCGCCAAGTGTGGCGTCGACTGCATCGACGGATTTAATATCCGCGTCGACCACCTGCTCTTGCTTGACGACATCGTCTTCGCTGGCGGAATGGTTAACAGTGAAAGAATTCACTAGCCGCTGGTGCTGAAGTACGTCTTCGAGGAGCTGAAGTACCGGTCCTTCGTAGGTGACGCCGGCTTGTTCGAGTCTGACGAACGAAATGCCTTTGTTGATCTCAGACTGAAAGTAGAAAAGTACAAGCCCTAGCGGCAGTACAAATAGTACTCCAACTAACTGGAACTTTCTAGCAAATCGTAATCGGCTTAGTAGTCGAAATCCTGGGCCTAGCAATCCTGGCATTCTTTGTGTCCTTCCACCAGCCAATTGGTGACGGTTAATCGCGGATAAAAACCGTTAGCCTTTCGAAACTTTCAAGCTAAGTGAGGAGTCGGCGAGAAGGCCTGATTATTCCTGACGTAACTAATATGATAGAAGTATTGGCGGATGACGAACAAATGAATATACGGCAGAAAAATCAGGCATTATTGGCAATTCAATCGGGACTAGGAAGTCGGCGGCGGTCTTGACTTTGGGCACTAAAAATGCTACGCTAACTCTCGTCGCTTGGTTGGTTTCTAACGAGCTTGCGTGATCACGATCACTGTTTGTGGAGCTGACCTACCGAGCAGTTTTTTTCAATGTTGCAGAGAGTTTGTTAGGTAGTAATGTCCAACGTTAGAGTCCGTTTCGCTCCCTCCCCGACCGGAAAGCCGCACACAGGCAACATCCGTACGGCGGTATTCGACTGGCTGTTTGCCCGCCATAACGGCGGAAAGATGATCCTTCGCATTGAGGACACCGACCGCGAGCGGCTCGATCCGACCGCGGCGGAAGAGATGATAAGGGCATTGAAATGGGTCGGGATCGATTGGGACGAAGGGCCGGACATCGGCGGACCGCATGCGCCGTATCTGCAATCCGACAGACGTGAAACACATCTCGAATATGCTAACGAGCTTATTAAATCCGGTAACGCTTACCGCTGTTATTGTACACGAGAGCGCCTGGAGCAGTTGCGTAAAACACAGGAAGAGCGCGGCCTCCCAACTGGTTACGATCGCCGGTGCCGATACCTGCCGCCGGAAGAGCGCGCCAGATACGAAGAATCAGGTGCAACTTACACTATCCGTCTCGCTATGCCGCGTGAAGGAACTGTCACCTGGAACGATGCAGTCTTCGGTGACATGAGTTGGGAGTACAGGTTAGTGGACGACCAAGTCATTGTCAAATCCGACGGCTTTGCGCTGTACCACCTGGCGGCGACAGTCGACGATCACCTGATGGAGATCACCCATGTTATTCGCGGCGAAGAGTGGCTGTCCAGCACGCCGAAGCATATTTTCATCTATCATTCACTCGGTTGGACTCCGCCGACATTTGTTCACACGACCCATATCCTCGGGCCTGGCCGGCGTAAGCTCTCAAAGCGCGAAGCGTCGTCCGAGTTTATGAATTTCGCAGCCGAAGGCTATCTGCCGGAAGCGGTCCTCAACTTCGTCTCCCTCATCGGTTGGACGCCTGGCGACGATCGAGAACTGCTCTCCCCTCACGAACTGATCGAATCGTTCAGCCTTGAAGGACTAGTGGGGCATCCTGCTATTCTGGACGAAGAAAAGCTGCTCTGGTACAACGGTCAATATATCAGGTCACTTAGCCTCCCCGAGCTTGCGAAGCGGGCGTTGCCGTTTCTAATTAAGTCTGGACTGGTCGAGCAGAACCCGTCGCCGGAGAAGCTAAACTATCTAGCTAGTGTCATTGCCCTTGAACAAGAACGGATCAAGACGCTTGCCGATGTAGCGTCTGTGGCAGATTTCTTCCTGCTGGACGACGACAAATACGAATTCGACGTTAAAGCGGTTGCCAAATGGTTTAATGCCGCCGGAGTGGGAGAGCGCCTCGCGTGGGTTCGCGAAAAGCTCGCTGCGCTCTCATTATTCAATGCCGAAACAATTGAGCAGGTAATTCGTTTAGGAATAGAGAAGTTTTCTGTGAAGCCGGGTGAAGTTATCCATCCTGTCAGGGTAGCAGTCTCCGGCAGGACTGTCGGACCCGGACTATATGAACTGATCGATGTTTTAGGGCGGGATCGCTCGCTCAGACGGCTAGACCGAGCGCTCACATTGGTTAGCAAATAACTATGTCAACTGTAATCGATATCAACACGATCTTCGGGGCCTATCCTTCAGAGCACGCAGATTCGAACGCAGACACGCTGATTAAAGAAATGGCCGCCCATGATGTCGAACGGTCCTTTTCGCTTTCAACATGGGGAATTTTCTATCGCGAAGCGATGGGAAACGAACACACGTTGCGTGCCCAGCAGCACTTCGCTGGAAAGATAGTCGCGGTTGCTACAATTTCACCGCATGGGTTTTTCTCAGACGCGACCGTAGATCTATTGGTAGCCCAGCCGTTCGCCCTCTACCGGTTTTTTCCGGTACACCAGGCATGGCCAATCGATTACGCTCCATTCGAACAAATACTGCGGGTGCTCGGCGAGCAGCAGAAGCCAGTAATGGTGACTACACGCCGTCCGGGAGATGCGACCGCCCTTGGAAGGCTCGCGGCGGACTATCCCGCTCCCGTCATCCTGGAAGGAGTAGGAAATCAAAATATTGCCGAGGCCCTCTGTGTGTTGCAAACGCACGATCAGTTTTATGTAGAGACTCACGATTTTAAACTTCCGGGCGCGCTGGAGACCTTTCGCGACAGGTTGGGGATTGAGCGGATCCTATTTGGATCTGGCTCTCCGGCGCTTTCAGTCGGATCGGCTCTTTCGCTCATTAACTCTTCCGCGCTGACCGACTCTGAAAAGACGGCGGTACTTGGCGAGAACACGCTTAAGTTCGTTTTGGGGGAAGCGTAGCAAATGCCTAAAATAGACTGCTGTACCTACGTCGGACCTACGCCATTCTCAGAAGACATGACGTCGAAATCGAGAATCGTAGAGTCGATGAAGCGCTTTGACCTGGAAGCTGTTGTGCTCGTTTCAGCCCTCGGTATCGAATGCGACATGATTAACGGCAACAAGCAGCTTAAACAAATTGTCAATGCAGATGAAGGCATCTTCGCCTACGTTACCGTTAATGCCGATTTTCCAGAGCAAAGCATTGAACAGCAAAGAGCCTATCTCAACCGGTCGGAATTCGTCGGCGCTGTTTTCGCGCAGCCAATGGGACGCGTGCTGGCGCTCGAGGAAGTCCGGGAGATTACTAATGCGCAGCGCCGCTATGGTAAGCCGCTCGCGTTCGAGACAAAAAACCTCGACGACGTTATTTCAGTAAGAGCAATTGCTGCAGAGTTTCCCACGATGCAAATAGTAATGCTCGGTATGGGCGGTGATGCTTGGCGGTCTGCCGTCGAAGCGGCTAAGAAGCATGTTAACATCCATCTGGATATCTCGGGAAGTCGGGATGCTGACAAGATATCTCATGCCTATTCGACAATCGCGGCCAGGAGACTGCTTTTCGGCAGCGGCATGCCCTTTGCCGAACCTCCTCTCTACGAGGTACTGATTGCCGAATCTAAAGTCCTCACAACCAACGACAGGAATAGGGTTTTTCGGCAGAACGCCGCCGCTCTTTTCCACACAAACGAGTAAAGAGCTGGAAGTACCTTTAGAAAATACGGTCAGTCCTCCCCCTGTCTCTGGGTCAGAGTATCGAATAGTAGCCGCGATCATCGGCTGCGTGGTTGTGATTACTGCCCTTCCTTATGTGCTTGCCTGGTCGGTTAGCAGCAACTTCGTTGGCCAAATCTACAATATCGTCGACTACTCGGTTTATCTGTCATGGACGCGACAGGCGGCTGACGGCCATTTTGCAACTCTCAATCTCTTTACTACGATCAAGCAGCACGGATACCTCTTCAACGTGCTTTTTCTCACGTTAGGAGCGTTGGTTCGGATCACGCATCTGCCCATACCTGTAATCTTTCAAGTTGTCCGTAGCGTTGGCGCGGTAGTTTTACTATGGACTGCTTATCTTCTGTGCCGCATCGCCTATCCGTCGTCGTCGCAGGCGCGGCTGACCGCACTCGGATTTATTGCATTTAGCTCAGGCTTCGGCTTCCTCTACTGGCCCAAGTGGTCGGACAATAACGCAGGTTCATTTCCGGTCGACGTTTGGCAGCCGGAAGCATTTACGTTTCTCAGCATCTACACCAGTGTTCTTTTCGTCGTCGCCACCATATTTATTCTGCTTGCCTTTTACAATCTAATCCAGGGTGAACTGTCCGGGAAGAACGTGCATGCGGTCTATGCCGGCGTTTGCGGCCTGATCCTTGGAAACATTCACTCTTACGATGTACTTCACATCGCTGCAGGCTGGGGATTTTATTTGGTTGCATCGACAGCCGTCGAGCGCAATTTGGATAAAAATAGGTTGCTTCGCGCATTCATTGCCGGCGCCCTAACATTGCCGTCCACTGTCTATCAATACTGGGTGTTCAAGCATGAAACCGTATTTCGGCTGAGAGCGCTGACTCCTACTCTTTCTCCGCCGCTCTTCTATTACATGATGGGCTACGGCCTGGTCTTCTTCCTTGCTGTCGCCGCCGTCTATTTCCTGGCGGCCCGCAAGCCTGCAATGATCGGACTTTTTCGTAACAGTAACGTAACCGCATGGATTGTAAGCTGGGCGATCGCCGGGCTGACCATTATCTATTTGCCGGTCGAATTCCAGCGCAAGATGGCGATGGGTGAGCACATACCTTTGTGTATCCTCGCAGGAGGCGCCGCTGTCTTCATGACAGGATATGCTGGGCAGCGGGCGCAGCCGATCCTGCTTAGCTTGCTCGTGGCCGCAACAATTCCTAGCAATGCACTGTTTCTCACGCGCGAAGTGCATCATATCGAGTGTAATCGAAGCGAAATCGCCGCAGCTCCACCGTTTCTGACTAACCAACAGTTAGAAGTCTATTCATGGATCAGGAAGAACACTTTTCCTGGCGAGGCAGTTTTGGCCCTCCCGCCGATCGGTCAGTTTGTTCCAGGTTACTGCGACAGGCCGGTTTGGGTTGGGCATTGGAGCGAAACGCCAAAGTATGGGGCAAAGATCAATAAACTGGTCGCCATGCTCTCAACCAATACCCCCGATGATGTTAGGTACCAATTTATGCTGAAAACTGGGACATCGTATCTGGTGTACCCGGCAAATGCTTCGGAGAACCCGATCAGCTCGAAGCACGGTCCCATCTACCTGAGCGATTTCACTACGAGCCCCGTTCCATACCTGACTGAGCTCTATCGGACTCCGTCCGATAGCAGCGACGACGGATACATTATCTACAGGATCAATCGCTAGTTAAAGAAAGAAGCCGCGTTCTCCCACGTCGCTTCGGCGATTTTATCAGGGGACAGTCCATGTAGTTCGGCCAGCTTTGCTGTCACAGCCGTTATGTAGGAGGGCTCATTTCGCTTACCCCGCCATGGCTGCGGAGCAAGAAATGGAGAGTCTGTTTCCAGCAGAATTCGATCTAAAGGAACCGCCGCCGCCGCTTCCCTTACATCCGAGGCGTTCTTGTATGTAATGACACCACCGACTCCAAGCGAAAAGCCTAGTGACACCGCTCTTTGCGCCTGCACGACCGATCCCGTAAAGCAGTGCAGCACCGCCCGCGTCGTCCCGCACGCTTCCAAAATATCGATTGTCTCGTCATAGGCATCCCGGCAGTGGATGATCACCGGCAGATTTAATTCCTTTGCAATCTCTAGCTGCTGTACGAACACTTTCTTCTGGACTTCGGGATCGTGTGTTTTCCAATGGAAATCCAGCCCGATCTCGCCCCATGCAGCACTTTTCGAAGAACCGCTATTGGCCAGGGAGATCAATTCGTCGCGGTTATCATCGGTCCAGTCACTACAGTCTTCGGGATGGATTCCGATTGATGCGACGACATTGGGGTGGGTGTTAGCCATTGAAATAGCACGACGGCTGCTTGCCATGTCGTAACCGACAACAAGCAGCCGTCCAATACCTGAGGCCTCTGCACGTTGGAGAACCTGGTCTAAATCTGATTCGAACTGAGGATGGTTGAGATGGCAATGGGTTTCATATATCGCCATCGACAGCCTTTAGAAGCGGAAGCCGGCAGTTAGCTCATAACCCGAAGGATTCTGGCCCTCGAGATTGCCGATGAGATGGTATCGCAGGTCAAGAAACACATTGTTTGACAGGTCGATGCCGCCGCCGATGAATCCACCGAGGCTCGTCAACGAGTGTGTTGACGTCAGGTTGCTGGAGTTTACCTCCTGCAGGCTGACGAAGTACGCGCCGATACCTGCTTCACCATAAGGAGTAAAGTCAGTCCCCCCGATAGTGTGGTAATACTGTTGCGAGATTGTCACCGGGATGATCTGCAGTTTGGTTCCAGAACCCGAAGAGCGCTGGATATAGTCCACTCCTAGTATTGACCGCGATGTGTGTGTCTCTTCTCCGAGGTAATAATCCAAACCGGCTGTTGCAATCGCACTTGTGAACGTATTCCGGATGCCCGTATTCCCGAGGTAATACACACCGACGCGCGCATCGCCAACGTTTTGACTGTCGGCGCGGGATGCCGTCGGGCAAATCGCAGAGAACAAAACGCCTGCCGCCAGCGCGATAAACGGCAGCAGTCGCAACGGCCTTGTTGAGCTATGTAGCATTGGTATTGATAAAACTCCTTTTCTGGCTAATTCGTACGTAAATAGGGATGGAACACGGGCATTATAATCCTACCGGCTTCGCAATGTCAATGAAGCGTTTAGCACATTGGATAAGCTGGAGAACCACAGACTTCAAATTTACGTTATGCTATAATGCCAAGTTGTTTGGTCGTCAGAAAATATGAAAAAGACAGACTTTTTATCAGCGGTAAATGAACGTGTCGTAATTCTCGACGGTTCCATGCGCGCGACAATTCTCGACCTTTTGAGGTCGGGCAAGCTGACTCCCGCTGACTTCGGTGGGAATACCGACAGCACGGATATCTTAACATTAACGCGCCCGGATGTAATCGATTCCATCCACGCTTCCTTTTTAGATGTCGGCTGCGACGCTGTGGAGACAAATACGTTTAATGGCACCCCTTATATGTTGGCCGACGTCGGATTGGGCGATCGATGCTTTGAACTCAATAAGAGGGGGGCGGAGATCGCGAAAGCAGCGTGCGCAAGGTACTCCACACCCGATCGACCGCGCTGGGCGATCGGAAGTATGGGACCCGGAACACAGCAGCCAATGGTTAATGGTACCTTGTCGTTCGATGTAATGTTCGACGCCTATAAGCTTCAAGCAAGCGGCCTCATTGCAGGCGGGATCGATGTATTGTTGGTAGAGACATGTATCGACCTGATGCAATGTAAAATCGCCGTACTCGCGTGCGATGCCGCGATGAAAGAAGCAGGCGTCAGGCTTCCGTTGATGGTTCAAGTGACCATGGAAACCACTGGAGCCATGCTCTGTGGTACCGAAATGTCGTCGGTAATTACGACTCTTGAGATGCTCCCTGTCGATGTCGTCGGTATGAACTGCGCAACCGGCCCCGAACTGATGTTGGAACACGTCAAGACTCTTTCGCACGGATCCTCTAAATTTATATCGGTTCTGCCCAACGCCGGCCTGCCGATTCTTGTCGACGGGGGATCATGTTTTCCGCTATCACCGGAAGATTTCGTCCTCTGGCAGGAAAAGTTCGTCAAAGAATACGGTGTCAATATCGTTGGAGGCTGCTGCGGAACGACTCCGGCTCACCTCAAGCTTCTGGTCGACCGACTCGCTGGCGCCATTCCGGCGGCGCGTCGTCCCGAGCATGTGCCGAGCGTCTCGTCCCTCTTTGCGTCGACCCCGTACTTCCAGGAAAACAGCTTTCTGATCGTTGGAGAGCGCACCAACGCAACCGGCAGTAAGAAATTCCGTGACCTCCTTCTAGCCGGCGATATCGATGGAATGGTGACTCTTGGCCGTGAACAGGAGCGCGAAGGAGCGAACGTCATTGACCTTTGCGTCGACTATGTTGGTCGTGACCGGGTGGAGGATATTAAACCGATCGCTGAACAGTTCGGTAAGTTCATGAAGGCCCCGGTAATGGTTGACAGTGACTCCGGTGACGAAAGAGTCTACGAAGAAGCGCTGAAGCGTCTGCCGGGCAAGTGTTTGGTCAACTCAATCAACTTTGAAGATGGTGGTAAGAAGATCGCAAAGGTCCTTCCCGTCTGCCGCAAATACGGTGCTGGGGTCGTCTGTCTGACAATCGAAGAGTCCGGTCAGCCTCACGATGTTGATGGTAAAGTTCGCGTCGCTCGCAGACTGTACGACTCAGCTGTGAATGAATACGGACTTGCACCCGAAGATCTTTTCTTCGATACGCTCACTTTTCCGCTTTCGACCGGGCAGGAGGAGTACCGAAAAGATGGTATTAATACGATCGAAGCCATCCGTCGAATTAAGTCTGAAATGCCTGGTGTACATACGATCCTGGGCGTATCAAACTCGTCGTTTGGTCTTGCACCCGCCGCTCGCGTAGTTCTAAATTCGGTGTTTCTTCACTATGCGCGAGAAGCTGGTCTGGATGCGGCAATCGTAAATGCTTCCAAAATTGTCCCGCTCAACAAGATTCCTGCGGAGCAGGCCGAGGCGGCGCGACGCCTGGTGTTTGACGAGCGCAGCGAAGGCTATGACCCGCTCCAGGTATTGATCGGCTTCTTTCTTGGAGAAGCGGGCAAGCTCAAGAAACAGCAAACCCCCGACGAGCTTCGAAGTCTGCCAATGCTGGAACGGCTCAAACGCCATATTATCGACGGCGAAAAAAGTGGGCTGAATGTTGCGCTGGAAGAGGCGTTGACGACAATGCCTGCTCTAGAGATCATTAATTCGCCGCTCCTCGACGGAATGAAGGTCGTCGGTGACCTTTTCGGCTCCGGACAGATGCAGCTGCCGTTCGTATTGCAGTCCGCCGAGGTTATGAAAAAGGCAGTTTCGTTTCTTGAACCTTACATGGAAAAGGCCGATACGGGCGGGAAGGGGACTATCGTACTTGCGACGGTAAAGGGCGATGTCCACGATATCGGTAAGAACCTTGTCGATATAATCCTAACCAACAATGGCTACACGGTTGAAAATATAGGCATAAAACAGCCCATACAGAATGTTATCGAGGCAGCCCAGCGTGTCGATGCCGATGCGATCGGTCTTTCTGGATTGCTGGTGAAGTCGACTGTCGTCATGAAAGAAGACCTGGAAGAGCTGAACAGCCGCGGACTTTCGCGCTTTCCGGTCTTACTCGGCGGTGCTGCTTTGACACGCCGATACGTCGAAGAAGATTTGACAAAGATCTACGAGGGCCGCGTTTACTACGCAAAGGACGCGTTTGACGGTCTCCATTTGATGGATGCGGTTATGGGCTACAGTGCGTTTCCATCGAGCCCAATCAAACAGGTAGCAAAAGACGAACTGCCGAGCGATGATGCCGAGGTCGTGGCCGAGCAAGAGCGTCGTTCTAACGTCTGGAACTACATTCCGGACGAGGCCTACAATTACGTTACAGAGCCGACCGTGTCGAATGATGTCGCAGTTCCATGTGCTCCGTTTTTCGGCTCCCGCGTGATCAGTGGAATTGATCTCAACGAAATCTTTCCGTACATTAATCGAAACATGTTGTTTCGCGGACACTGGCAGTTTAGGCGTGGTGATAAGACGCCCGACGACTACGTAAAATTTGTTGCCGAGGAAGTTGAGCCAATCTTTACAGACTGGAAAAACCGGGCATTATCGGACAATGTCATGCGCGCGGATGTCGTCTATGGCTACTATCCAGCCAATAGCGACGGCAACAGTCTGGTTGTTTACGACCCGGTCGATCACGAAAAGGAAATTCAGCGCTTCCACTTCCCGCGACAGATAGAAGATCCAAAACATTTGTGTCTGGCAGACTACTTTAAATCGGTCAAAAGCGGGCACAAAGACGTTGTTGCATTTCACCTTGTGACTGTCGGACATAGAGCTTCTGAACTTGAGAAAGAACTTATGACGGCGGGCGACTATCGTGATTACCTCTACCTCCACGGCCTGAGCGTCGAGACGGCCGAGGCGCTTGCCGAATACTGGCACAAGCAGATCAGGATAGAACTGGGAATAGCCGGCAAAGACAATCCGGATGTCTCTAAATTGTTCGCGCATGGATATCAGGGCAGCCGGTACTCGTTCGGGTATCCAGCATGTCCTAATCTGGAAGACCAGGTGAAGCTTTTTGCTCTGCTCGATCCGGCCCGGATTGATGTACAGCTGTCAGAAGAGTTTATGATGGAGCCGGAGCAGTCGACATCGGCAATCATAATGCATCATCCCGATGCTAAGTATTTCGGTATCAAGTAACATTGCGGTTAAACTCTTTAACAACGAACTGTCCGGTGCTGGTCAGTTCACTATTTATGTCATTGCTTTGCATGGCCGGATCTTACGCACAAGCGCCCTTGAAGGTTATGAAACCGCCGAATGGGCTTCTTCCTTCTCTAGTTAATACTGAGGGGATGCGGATGATCGAACTTCCTGGCGGTCCATTCCAAATGGGGGATGACCGAATTGGCGATGCACGCCCTGCGCATGTGGTGGTGCTCCACTCCTTCTGGATCGCCTCCTGCGAAGTAACGAACAAGCAGTTTGCTTCCTTTATGAAGAGGGGACGCCCGCCTGAGTCTCCCGGAGACAAACAGCCGGCGACACGGATTTCCTACCCCTTAGCGCAGGCGTACTGCCACTGGCTGAGCGTTCATGAACATCGACACTATCGCCTTCCTACAGAAGCGGAATGGGAGTACGCGGCTCGCGGCGGGTTGCAGTCGGGCGACTATCCATGGGGTGAAGGCAGCCCGGTAGGGAAGGCGAACTATTTTAGCCCATACACAACTCCGGTGCACACTTATCCGCCAAATGGATTCGGACTTTATGATATGGGAAGCAATGTTTTCAACTGGTGCAGCGATTGGTACCGCCCGGATTTTTACCGGCACAGCCCGGTTTTCGAACCTAGAGGGCCGTCGACGCCGACAGGCATACATGTTGTACGCGGTGCCTCAAGCTCGACTCAGGTCAGTGCGTGTGCATTAAGAGGCTTTATGCCGGCGGAGGCGATCTCCAGATACGGTGTCGACGATCAACGGGGCAGGGACGGAAGTGGGTTCAGAGTTGTCTTCACCGACCGCAGTTGGTGAGTGAAAATACGCCGAGAGGACGATTTCAGAGGGGAACTTTCCAAGACAGTTTTCCGTAAAAGGCCGGCTTCCTTGACACCCGTTCTGACATTGTGCAATAATTCACATATCTGTTTGATCAAGCGATCAACTATGAGGTGTAACGCACTTTATGCAGCCGCAATCCGCAATTTCCTTTGTTCCCGGACGTCCGAATTCAGATCAGTTTACTGATTTACACAGCTTCCTTCCGCTATTGGTGCTGATTGTTGTCGGGGTTCTCCTGGCAGCGATAATCGTACTGTTGTCGTGGGTGCTTGGCCCGAAGAGAAGCACGCTTGAAAAGCTGTCGCCGTACGAGTGCGGTGTGGAGCCCGTTGGCAATGCACGTGAGCGGTTTCCGGTCAAATATTATTTGATCGCAATGCTGTTCATCGTCTTCGATATTGAGACAGTATTTCTCTATCCATGGGCGGTGTCTTTTCGAAGTGCCGCCGCTGGGCTGATTAAGTCGACGGCATCCGGAGTTGGTCAATTTCATTTGACCGGGCAGTATATGCTCGGTGAAATGGTTGTCTTCATCTTGATACTCTTTGTCGGCTATATTTATGTTTGGAAGAAGGGTGCGTTCGAATGGGAGTAGAACAGAACCTCGGAATTTTTACCGGCTCAGTCAATAAGGCGGTTAACTGGGCGCGCCGCAACTCAGTTTGGCCTGCCACTTTCGGTCTTGCTTGTTGTGCCATCGAGATGATGGCCTCCACCAACTCGCGTTATGACCTGGCGCGCTTCGGTTCGGAGGCCTTTCGTGCTTCACCGAGACAGGCCGATCTGATGATTGTCGCGGGACGTGTTTCGAAAAAGATGGCGCCGGTATTGCGCCGCATTTACGATCAGATGCCTGAGCCTAAATGGGTCATTTCAATGGGAGACTGTGCATCCTGCGGAGGGGTCTTCAATAATTATGCCATCCTTCAAGGCGTCGACCAGATCGTTCCAGTCGATATCTATGTCCCCGGCTGCCCGCCTAATCCTGACGCTTTGATCTATGCGATCAACCAACTGCAAAAGAAGATTGATCGAGAACACTTTGGAGACCGCCGCTAACTCCAGCGTGCTAGGAAGTATAAACTAAAAATGGTCGATTTCGATATTCGCCTTGGTCTCTCCCCGGCTGACCTTACAGCAAGAGTCGTTGCAAATAAGCGCCCGGACGACTGGTTGGATCTAAGCGCCGATGATGATCCTGAACTGCGTCTCATACTTGAATCATTTCCTGGGCAAGTTGTGAACTCGCGACTGTTCCGTGGCGAGAAGACGATATGGGTAAAGCGCGAGAAGATAGTCGGTATAGCACAACTCTTGCGCGACAATAAAGAAACACAGTTTAACTTTCTCACCGATTTGACTGCGGTAGACTTACTCAAGATGCACGCACCGTCACAGGAGCGCTTTGAGATTGTTTACAACCTGTACTCGCTATCGTCGTATAAACGACTGCGACTAAAGGCGATCGTGCCGGACGGCGATGCAACAATTGACACGGTTGAAACCATTTGGCCGGCGGCAAACTGGCTGGAGCGCGAGGTCTACGACCTCTTCGGCATCATCTTCAACAATCACTCCGACCTTCGCAGAATTCAGATGCCGGACGACTGGATAGGTCATCCGTTGCGCAAAGACTACCCTATGGGCGGCGAGCAGGTTGAGTTTTCCTTCAATGTGCGAAAAAGCTGATTTCGAACCTGCTGGACGTTTCCAGCACTGTTAGATTAGAGAGATCATCAAGATGGCGACAACATTATCCGGCGGATCGGTGAAACCTGACATTCTGAAAGATGTAGTGGTTCCCCGTGGCGTAACCGTAGAATCGTACGAGCAGAGCGACGACAACGAAATTATGGTTGTCAATATGGGGCCGCAGCACCCGTCGACCCACGGTGTTCTCAGACTCGTGCTTGAACTCGACGGCGAAACTATACGCAAAGCGACTCCGCACATTGGCTACCTTCACACCGGCCTAGAAAAGACGATGGAGAACCTGTCTTACTACAAGGCTCTCGTAGTCACCGACCGCGAAGACTATCTTTCCAACCTGATCAACAATCTGGCCTACTCCCTGGCTGTTGAAAAGCTACTTGATGTTGAAGTCACTCCACGTGCGCGACGTTTGCGATTGATCTTGAACGAACTCGAACGAATTGCCAGCCACCTCATCTGGCTGGGAACTCATGCACTCGATATCGGGGCCATGACCATCTTCTTCTACACGTGGCGCGAACGAGACCAGATCCTCGACCTCAAGGAAATGATGTCAGGCGTGCGGATGATGACCTCCTGGATCTGCCCCGGCGGTCTGCGCGGCGATGTTCCAGAGGGCTGGCTTTACCGCGCACAGAAGTTTGTTGACAACTTCCCGCGCAAGTTGGACGAATACAATCGACTGCTCACCAAAAATCCCATCTGGATCGAACGTCTGAGCGGCATTGGAAAAATCACTGGCGAAGACGCAATCGCCTGGGGAATGTCAGGTTCATCACTTCGCGGTTCCGGTGTTGCCTGGGACGTGCGGAAATCAAATCCGTATACCGGGTACGACGAGTTCGAATTCGATATTCCTGTTGGGAGTAATGGCGATGTCTACGATCGCTACCTCGTTCGTATCGAAGAGATGCGCCAGAGCATCCGCATTCTGAATCAGGCGCTGAAGGACGTTCCTTCTGGGCCGGTCATGACCAGCGATCGAAAAATCGCTCCTCCACCCCGTGCCGAGCTCGACACGTCGATGGAGAGTTTAATTCATCACTTTAAGCTCTTTACGGAAGGCTACCATCCGCCTGTCGGTGAGGCATACGCTTCTTGCGAGTCCGGAAGAGGCGAGAAGGGCTACTATGTAGTCAGCGACGGCTCCGCAATTCCTTACAGGGTCAAGATAAACGGACCTTCGCTCAAAAATCTCCAGGCTCTGCCAAAGATGGTCGAAGGTCTCTACATCGCCGACTGTGTCGCGATCATCGGCTCAATTGATATCGTTCTCGGAGATATCGATCGTTAGTCGACAAAATTATATACATCGGAGAGACGTAACTCACACCCATGTTTTCTGAAGAAGCTAAGACGCAGCTAGACAACCTGATTAAAAAATATCCAAAGAAAAAGGCCGCTTTACTGCCGGCTCTTTGGATCGCGCAAGAACAGTACGGTGGTTATGTGCCGCCCGAAGCGCTGCGAGAGGTCGCGGAATACCTGGATCTCCCGCCGGCAGAAGTGGAAGGTGTGGCGACCTTCTACACTATGTACAACAAGACTCCGGTCGGAAAGTACCATATTGAGGTTTGCCACAACATTGCCTGTATGGTGGTTGGTGCCGACGATTTGATCGAGCACATTGGCGACAAGCTCGGCATCGAAAAGGGTGATACGACTGCCGACCGTAAATTCACCTTGAGCGGCGCGGAATGTCTTGGGGCATGCGCCAATGCACCCTGTTTGATGATCGGCCCGAAATACTACGAGAACGTCACACCTGAACTGGCGGACAAGATTGTCGATGAGCTATCTCGAAAGTAACCTTAGAAATTAACTATAAGATGAGTGAACAGCCGCAAATTCTCTTCAAATACCGCACGGTCCCTGGATACGACAATATCGATGTCTATCAAAAAAACGAGGGCTACACGGCTCTGCGTAAAGCTATCAAAATGGTGCCGGACGACATCATCAACGAGCTGAAGCTCTCCGGACTGCGTGGACGAGGTGGGGCCGGATTCCCTACCCACATTAAATGGAACGGAATTCCTAAGAACTGGGATAGGCCCCACTATCTCGTGATTAATGCCGATGAAGGCGAACCCGGAACTGCCAAGGACCGGGAGATCATGAACCTTATGCCGCATATGTTGGTTGAGGGATGCATAATTGCTTCTTGGGCAATTCGCGCCAACAATTGCTACATATATGTCCGCGGCGAGTACATGGAGCCGATCGCCTCTGTTCGAAAAGCAGTTGAACAGGCGTATGCGGCCGGTTTCCTCGGTAAGAACATTCTTGGTACAGGCTTTGACCTGGACATCACTGTTCATCAAGGCGCAGGAAGCTATGAGTGCGGAGAAGAATCAGCTCTGATGTCGTCGCTGATGGGCGAGCGCGGAATGCCGCGACACAAGCCGCCTTCCGCTCCCCTGCCGGTTATCAGCGGGGTCTGGAACTCTCCGACAATCATCAACAATGTCGAAACAATCGCGACTGTGGTTCCAATTATCAACATCGGCGGCGCTGAATATTCGAAGTGGGGCACAGAGCGGAGCAAGGGCACAAAACTCTTTACGATCTCAGGTCATGTAAACAAGCCGGCGAACTACGAAATAGTCCTTGGTACGCCGATTCGTAAAATGCTGGAGATTGCCGGCGGACCGCTGAACGGCAAGCCGCTCAAATTCCTCATTCCGGGTGGCTCATCCACACCCTTGTTGCCGGCGACAGATCAATATCTGAACCTTGCTATGGACTATGAAACCATGGGAGCGAACGGTACCATGCTGGGTTCGGGCGGCTTGATGTTCTTCAATGAAGACGTCAGCGTGCCGAAGTTGATGACCCGGCTGATGCATTTTTACGCACATGAATCCTGCGGCAAATGCACTCCCTGCCGTGAAGGGACCAACTGGTTGACGAAGATCCATGATCGGATCATGGCCGGCGGCGGTCGTTACGAAGATCTCGACCTGCTGCTTGATATCTGCAACAACATCGGGGGACGATCATTCTGTGCGCTTGGAGATGCGGCCGCTATGCCGATCCAGGGAGCGATGCGCTTCTTCCGCAACGAATACGAGGCCCTTATCCCTAAGGAAAGCCTGTCTAAACGGGTCTTCACTCCGCTTCCCATCGCCGGAGCAGTCCGGTAACCCGAAGTTTTAGAGACGTCAAAGGTATTTTGAATGGCTGATACAGCAACAACTACGCTTCCTGCTGTCGAACAAGTAAATCTAACCATCGATGGTACAAAAGTCACCGTCCCGAAGGGGACTTTGATTATCATGGCTGCCCAAAAGGCGGGAATCGACATCCCGTACTTCTGTCACCACCCGAGGTTGACGCCGGCCGGCGCGTGCCGTATGTGTCTTGTAAAAGTCGAGAAGATGAACAAGATGCAGACCGCTTGCACGGTTCCGGTTTCCGAGGGCATGGTGGTCGATACAATTGCGCCAGATGTGAAAGAGGCTCAGCGCGGAATTCTGGAATTTCTGCTGATCAATCATCCGCTGGACTGTCCGATCTGCGACCGCGGCGGCGAATGTCCACTGCAAAACATGACCGTCCAGTACGGCCCTGGTGTAACCCGATTTGTCGACGAAAAGCGGCACTATCCGAAGGCAGTTCCGATCTCCGATTATGTTGTCCTTGACCGTGAGCGCTGTATCCAATGTGCCCGCTGCACCAGGTTCACGCAGGAAATCAGCGGCGACGGTGAATTGAGCATCGAAAGTCGCGGCAACCAGGCGATTATTTCGCCGTTTACGCCCGATGGTTTCAAATCCAAGTTCAGTGGAAATACAGTCGAACTCTGTCCGGTTGGCGCACTTCTTTCACGAACCTATCGATTCCAATCCCGACCATGGGAGTTCCACAATGCCAGCACCATCTGTTCGATGTGCGGAGTTGGCTGTAACATCGTAGTACAGAGCCGAACCAACGAGTTGATGCGGGTTAATGCGCGCGAGAATAACGATGTCAATGAAGAGTGGACCTGCGACACTGGTAAATTCGAACAATATTGGGTGAACTCGCCTGAACGTATTACTAAACCGTTGCTCAACCGCGCTTCTCGGCTTTCCGAGAGCACATGGGAAGAGCTGATGGTCGCCGTCTCGTCGACTCTAAAAGCAGCCGCTGCTGCTGACCCAAACAGCGTCGCCGGCATCGGGAGCACCCGTACCTCCAACGAAGAGAACTTTCTCTTCCAGAAACTGTTTCGGCTTGGGTTTGGGACGAACAACATCGACCACCGTCTCTACAAATTTCCTGTTCAGCCGATGCAAACATCGATCGCCGATCTTGGTTCTGCAAAGTCGATTGTTGCTATTGGCTTCGATCCGAAAGAATATCTGCCGGTTATCTGGCTCTGGATCTACAAGGCCATTTCAAAGACAGGCGCTTCGTACGTACAGGCATCGTCGATTGAAGATCCCGCCGTCGCTTTAGCTCTTGAAGCAGGCGAGGGATCTATCATCCTAACCGACGACAAAATAAGTGAGACCGATCTCGCGTTCCTGAATACGAAAGCTGGTGCGACCGGCGCCAAAATAAATGTCCTCCTGCCCGACAATATNNGTCAGCAATGGTGCGCGTCCAAGCTTCGAAACCGCCTGGGGCGGTCCGATTCCTTCCGAGCCCGGCCTCGACACGGACGGTATCCTTGATGCTGCAATAGCCGGCAAGATCAAGGCGCTCTTCATTATGGGAAGCGATCCTGTGAAATCGCACGCCGATCCTGACAAGGTTCGCTTAGCGCTTTCGAAGGTTCCCTTTATTGCTGTTGCCGACTTGTTCATGACCGAAACAGCTAAATACGCCGATGCCTTCATTCCGGTTTGCTACTTTGCCGAAAAGTCAGGTTCGTTTACCAATATCGAAGGTCGAGTGCAGACTTTCGATAAGGCGCTCGAGCCAAGAGGGCAAAGCAGAGCCGACTGGCAGGTTCTTTCGGAACTTTTGGCAATGGTTGGGAAGCCGGTTGCGGTCTTCTCTCCTCTCGATGTGTCCCTCGAAATAGAGGAACTGTCCGCGGCCAAACCGCTAGAGACGGCAGCTGGAGTTTAAGCGATGAATTTGTTCTTGCACCTGTTTCTCTACACTGCCAATATTCCCGCGCACTACTGGTGGGTCGACCTTATTCGCGTGGTCCTACGCGCAATTATGTCGATGTTTGGCATCCTGCTCACTGTTCCGCCGCTCATCTGGCTGGAACGTCGCCTTCTTGGCTTTATGCAGCAGCGATTGGGACCGAACAGGGTAGGGCCGCTGGGTCTCTTGCAGCCGTTGGCCGACGCACTTAAGCTCCTAATGAAGGAAGACATTATCCCGAATAATGTCGATCGCACCCTCT
>PLAD01000026.1 GCA_003134215.1 Armatimonadota bacterium | reverse complement strand
AAGGCGCTGCTGTTCGAGAATGTCGAAGGAAGTAAAATTCCGGTCGCAATCAACCTCTTCGGTTCAAAGAAGCGCATGGCTTGGGCCCTCGGGGTCAATGATTTGGATGAAATCGCGCACAGAATCGGCGACCTGGTAAAACTGCCGGGCAACATGCCTCGGAACCTCCCGGATATGCTGGCGCTCGCGCCGAAGCTTCTGCCGCTAACAAGTATCGGTCCGAAAATAGTTAAAGAAGGGCCTTGCCAGGAAGTCGTTCACATTGGCGCCTCCGCCTCACTCGACGATATTCCAATTTTAAAGTGCTGGCCTGAAGACGGCGGCCCTTACATTACGCTGCCGATGGTATTCACCAAAGAGGCGAAGACCGGGAAGCGAAATGTCGGCATGTACCGAATTATGAAGTACGATTCGACGACCACCGGTATGCACTGGCAGCGCCATAAGGTGGGCAGCCGCCACTATGCCGAATACGAAGCACTAGGCAAGGATATTCCTGTGGCGATCGTCCTGGGAGGCGATCCAGCTATTACTTATGCCGCTACAGCTCCGTTGCCGGATGATATCGACGAGCTTTTGTTCGCGGGTTTCCTTCGCAAAAAGCCAGTAGACCTGGTCAAATGCCGGACAATCGATATTGAGGTGCCCGCCGACGCTGAAATCGTCATCGAAGGGGTCGTTCCTGCCGGCGAACGCCGAACTGAGGGTCCCTTCGGCGACCACACTGGCTACTACTCATTGGCTGACGCATACCCCGTCTTCAAGGTCACCGCGATCACCCACCGCAATAACCCGGTCTACCCCGCAACCATTGTCGGTCCGCCGCCAATGGAAGATGCATATCTGGGCAAGGCGACCGAACGGATCTTTCTTCCACTGATCAAACTGGTGCTGCCGGAGATTCTCGACTACAACTTACCGGTTGAGGGCGCGTTTCACAATCTTGCGCTGGTGAAGATCCGCAAGCGCTATCCGGGACATGCCAATAAGGTGATGCACGCGCTCTGGGGTTTAGGTCAGTTGATGTTCACCAAGTGTATCATCGTAGTGGACGAAGATGTCGACGTTCAGGATCCGAGAACGGTAGTATGGCGGACTCTCGCCAACATTGATCCTGAACGGGATATTACGTTTGTCAAAGGGCCGGTAGACGTGCTCGATCACGCTTCTCCCGCAATGTCATACGGTTCTAAAATGGGCGTCGATGCAACGCGGAAGTGGCCCGAAGAAGGCTTTAATCGAGAGTGGCCAACGGTTCTGGAGATGTCGCCTGAGATCCGGACGAAGGTGGATCGGATTTGGTCGAGCCTGAACCTCCATTGACTGCCGCAGGGAAAGCCTCGACCACATTCGTTGTTTCGATTTGTGAGGCACGTCCGGTGATAGTCATCATATACTCGTAGATCGCATCTATCGATTCCTCCGGTGCGGCGACAATCTGAAGACCGTGGCCGAACTGGTTGGGATGATAGGCGGTCGCCGGATAGACGCGCCGCACTGCCGCGAAAAAGAAGCTTGGGGTGTCCTTCAAAGTGACACTGATACGGACCAGCGTCCCAATCGGCTGCACTTCCGGCAGTCGCATCGATAGCCCTGTCGTACTGAGGTTTGTAACCACACCGCGCATCGGAGCGGGATTAGCCACTATGCCGGCAGGCGTCGCAACTTTGACTTCAGCGTCGACAGCTACAAGAATCCTGCGTACCTGACGCTTTTCACGCCTTAACATTCTAGTCACCCTTTATTTAAAATTGGAAGTTGAACAACCTCTTTATCGGCAGATCGGCTGGTGAACAGAAGGTCAAAAGGTGTCTACGTCGCGTGTTCAAGTACAAATGCAAGGGTTTTGTCAGCACCAGGCTGTCTTCGTATAGACGTCTCCGACGTCATGCACGTTTTTAAATATCACCAGCAAAGACTGTTTTGGCAGCGCCGGTCATTTCAACCCTACCGTCGAGCTTCCAGTCGATACTTAAGTCGCCGCCGGCAAGGTGAACCAGAACTTGACGCCCCGTATGCCCGTTCAACGACGATGCAACAGCGACCGCGCAAGCGCCCGTGCCGCATGCCAGTGTCTCCGCTGCGCCTCGCTCCCAAACCCGCATATGAACTTCGACGTTCGAAAGCACCTGAACAAACTCGGTGTTGGTACGCTTAGGGAAGGCCCAATGGCTCTCAAACGACGGTCCTATTTCAGACAGCGGAAATGATGCGACATCGTCGACAAACACGACACAGTGCGGATTGCCCATCGACACAGCCGTAATCGGATATTCATGACCAAGCACTTCCAGCGGCGCCGAAACAACCGGCCCAGTACCGCCGTCATGCAAATCTACCGGCACCAGCGAACGCTCTAGAATTGCCTGTCCCATGTCGACCTTTACCAGAGTCACTTTGCCGTCTTCGACCGTAGAGTCGGTGACAAGGATACCGGCCCCGGTTTTCACGGAAAGAGTCGTATCCCGCGACAGACCGTTATCGTAGACATACTTGGCGAAGCATCGTATTCCGTTCCCGCACATCTCTGCTTCGGAGCCATCAGGATTGAACATACGCATTTCGAACTGCGCTTCTCTGGAGGGCAGCACGACAATGACACCGTCAGCCCCAACCCCAAATTTCCGATCGCAAAGAAAGACCGAACGTTCCTTTGCCTCATTCAAAAGGCTTTCATCGCCTTTAGCAACGGCTTCCACCATCACAAAGTCGTTCCCAATCCCATGCATCTTAGTAAATTTCATCGAATGTCCACGCTCCGGGTCCCACCCTTTGTCGTCTAGACAAAGGGTGTCCTAACCTCAAAATTATAGCTCAAGTGGTCTCCACCAACGAGTTAAGCACCTCTTCAACAGTTTTATCTTCCAGATTGATCCAGTCGGTCACCGGCTCTCCTCGAAACCAAATCAACTGCCGCCGCGCATATTGATGCGTCGCATTCTTTGTCAGCTCAATCGCCTCGGGCCGGCTGATTTTGCCATCGATCATTTGATTTGCCTGCAGATATCCCACCGATGTCATCGGCTTAAGCTCTGCGGAATACCCTTCGGCGCGCAAAGCTTCTGTCTCTTCAACAATACCGCTGGAGTACATTGCATCGACTCTTTTGTCGATTGCCCTATAGAGCTTCTCCCGGTTTCGATCGAGGGCGATATACCGACGAGGTGCGGTTCTCTCACGCGCTTCATCTTCCTTCCGCCATTGCGATAGCGGCCTGCCACTCAAAGTATAAACTTCCAGGGCACGAATAATTCGTTTGAGATCGTTCCGGTGTATACGAGAAGCGGCGTCTGAATCGACCTCAGCCAGTCGCCGATGCAGCGCCGGTGCACCATAGTTCTGAGCCTCCAAAGTTAGCTGCCCCCGCAATGACTCATCCGGCCCGGCAAGTGGAATGCCCAGACCGGCTGTTAGCGCACGGATGTAGAGCCCAGTACCGCCAACAATCAACGGCACTTTCCCGCGACTCACAATGTCGCGCAAAGCCGCAGATGCCGCCGCCACATAATCCACCAGCGTAAAATCCACATCGGGCTCAACAAAGTCGATCAGATGAAATGCCGCCTCAGCCCGCTCAATGGAGCTTGGCTTCGCCGAGCCGATATCGAACCGCTGATAAACCTGAATAGAGTCAGCCGAAACAATCTCGAATCGACCAGGAACCGCCCGCACCAGCGAAAGCGCCAGCGCAGTTTTCCCAATCGCAGTAGCCCCCGCAATTACCACCGACGCCCGAACAGCTTCCCCCACCAACATAAGCCGAAGTATAGCACAGGCCGAAAACTCAGGAACCCTGGCATACTCTTTGCATCTTTGTACAACAGCGGGTAAAATCGCACTTAAGGGAGACTTCAATGGCAAATCGACTTGTGGGTAAGAAGATAGCCTTGCTGCTTGAGGAAGGCTACGAGGATACTGAAGTAACAGCTCCTCTTAACTTCTTTAAAGAAGAAGGGGCGAGCGTTAGGTTCATCGGCTCTGGGCGCAAGACGTTCTTCAATAGCAGATACGGAGCAAGTCTCTCGGCGGATATCTCGTCATCGGAAGCACGCCTTTCCGATTTTGACGCGTTCATCATTCCAGGCGGCTTCGCCCCCGAAAAGATGAGGTTATCCGACTCAATG
>PLAD01000210.1 GCA_003134215.1 Armatimonadota bacterium | reverse complement strand
CCCTCCTGCTGGGTCGAAAAAGCGAAGACATCCATGCAGGAAATAAACCTGGGCAAGTCCCGCCGAAATCCCAGAAATTTCACATTATCGCTTATCTCTAGAGTTGACGCAAGCTGTTCGAGCATCTGTCGCTGCTCTCCCGATCCCAAAATAATCAGGACGATATCAGGAAATTCCTTTTTGAGAATGGAGACCGCGCCGAGTGTGTCTTGGAGCCTTTTGCGAGGGATTAACTCGGCGATCACCCCGATCACTTTCGATTTCGGCGCCAGACCCAGTTCTTCCCGGACTTGAACGCGATCCTGTTCGGAGACTTTGCTAGGATCGAACCGCTTAGTTTCAATCCCGGTTCCGTCGATCATTACCAATTTGCTCTCAGGGACTACGCCGAAGCTCAAGGCATTGCGGTAATCCTCTGTATTTATGACTTCCACCCAATCGCTTAGAAATTTACCGGCGAACCGTTCCAACCCTCCGAAAATCACGTTTGTGACTGGTTTTCCTTCCGGGTGAAAATGAAATCCGTGCGCCATGTACATACGAATCGGTGTTCCGGCGATTGTCGCTGCAGCCCGACCAATCATTCCACCTGCGGGAGTATGCGCGTGTACTATGTCGTACTTGTGTGCGCGTATAATGCTGACAAGCTGTGCAAGAGTCACCAAGTTCAGCGGATGTACCGGAGATCGGCGAAATGGAACCTCAAACAGCCGATCGCAGTGAGTTCGCATTTCGTCCTCAAACTCGGAAAGTC
Source organism: Armatimonadota bacterium (assembly GCA_003134215.1). Classification (GTDB taxonomy): domain Bacteria; phylum Armatimonadota; class Armatimonadia; order Armatimonadales; family Capsulimonadaceae; genus BOG-944. The sequence continues at coordinate 6,827 of PLAD01000210.1, read as the reverse complement.
TGCATGCGACATCCACACGACAGCCAGCCGCGCGGCAAGCATCCATATGCGGGAAAAAGTTGCGCAGAGATCGGTCGAGGGTAGCGATCATCAGCATTCGCGGTGCGCTGTCCGGGTAAGTACTATTGTTATTCATTCTATGCTAAAACTTCTGACCAGGCGGATTCGTAATCAGCTGCGAGACGTGGAATCGTAAAGAGACTCTCTGCACGCAATTTACCGGCTTCGCCATATGCGGCGCGCTTCTCTGAGTTAAGCAGCAGATCGACAATCGAATTCTCGAGAGCGTCAACGTTTTCGGGCGGAACAAGAATTCCGGTCATTCTGTCAGCAATTACTTCCGGTATTCCGCCGACGTTGGAGCCAATTATGGCCTTTCCTAAGGCCATACCCTCCACCATAGATAGTCCGAACGCCTCCTCGATGGAAGGTTGAACCATTAAATCAAATGTGTTGACAATGTTAGGGACATCATCGCGATAACCCAGAAATTGGACGACATCCGCGATATTTAGTTCCTTGGCCCGGCTTTCAAGCCGCTCTCGCTCCGGCCCCTTTCCGGCGATTATCAGCTTGACCGACGGAACACGTTTGCGAATCGCGGGAATTGCTCGCAGCAAAAATTCATGGCCTTTTTTTGGCAACAGATGCGCTACCGAGCCAATCAGCAGATCTCCATCAGCGCAGTTAAGCATTTTTCTCGTTGTTCTGCCATCGGCGTCTGTAACCCTCGATCGTAAACGCGTCAAATGAACACCGGGATATGTCAATCTGATACGGTGCAACGGCACGCCTTCCAGATCCACCAGCACTGCTCTTGCTGCCACGGAGTTGGCGCACACGATATCCTGGTTGTTGGCGACGTAGGCATCGATTTTTGCTCTGATCGGCGGCCCAAAACGGTGAAGCTCGTCGGAATGGTGGCGAGTATGGACAAGTTTGATCGATTTTCGTCCGGACATATGAGCAGCGATGAGGCCGACGAGCCCTGCATGGAGCAGATGCGTGTGCAGTACATCTATCTTTAGGCGGCGAAGCAGCAATGCAAGCCGCACTGTCGCACCTGGTACGTCGAGGGCCGAGCGAACGCCGACCGAATAACATGGAGCGCCGTTTTGCTGAATCTTTGCGTTCATCTCGCCAGGAGTGAACAACGTTCCGAAGGAAACCTGAAACCGGTATCGATTATGTGCTTCGGAAAGATCCAATACTGCCTGTTCGGTTCCAGCGATCGCGCCAGTCGTTGTAAAGTGAAGGACGGAAGGTCTAACGATCACGTTGCAGTCAGCCTGTTTGTTAGGTTTTGCCTACGCTGCACCCATCCCGCCCCAGAGAGGATAACAAGGGACATTGAAAGCATCGATCGATGCCTGATCGAGATGGCAAAGTTACCGGAAATAACGCTCAAAAGCAGACTTCCCACAACGAAGAAGGTCACGAGCGGCAGTGTCTTTTTCGTCTTGCCATTAAGAAAGAGAAACCCCCGAACGCCAAAATAAACAATAAAATACCAGCTCGACCATTCTGGAATCGCCATGATGAACTGGCGTCCCCGGAATGTCCAAGGGAAGGGACCGCCTAGAAAATTGTACAGTCCTACGGGGAGGAATCGGATAACGTCGCCGACATCGTGGTAATGGACATCGGCGCCATATTCGCCGTCCGCCTTGTAAACCACTACCTGTCTCGTCGACTCCAACTGCTCAGTCTGGTTTTCGATCATCTGGGCAGCAATAGCCCTGGCCCCTCCGATATCCGCTGCGGCTCCGAGACAACATAGCAAGCAGAAACCCAAAATAATTCGGGGAAAGGGGCGACGCGCCAGGGTGAACGTAAACGCTATTCCAAGAGCGATCCCGAATATGAGGTCGACGTATGGACGGAACAAAGCGATCACCGCAAGCCAGAGTAATAAGCGCAGACAGCGCAGGCCGGTTATTCCATCCTGCAGATCGACCGCTTCGCGCAGCACGAGCGCAATACAGAGTATTACTTCGATATCTCGCATCGCGATCGAAGACCATATCACCCAGGCTGTGAGCAAGGAAGCGATGACGGCCGAGGCCCGTCCCACTGATTCGCCGCCAAAATGCCGTCGGCAAATGTCATAGACGACGCAGGGTATCAAAGCGCCGACCATTGCGTTGATTATCTGCGGCAGATAAGGATTGTTGCCACTGACATAGTAAAGGATGCCGACAAAGACGCTGTAGGGTCCATAAATGGTTGACGGCGGGGTGACCGAAATGTGGCGCCAGAAATCCGAGTACATTAGCCCGTATGTTTCGTAGCTGGAAGCATCGTAGTTGATCTCCGCCTTCAGATAGTTCTGAATTATCATCAAAGTGAAAACACGGAAAGTATATGCCCACAGGAAGATCTTTGGAAGGAACTGTCTACTCAGGTCATCTTTCGCCGTCGCCGCAATAACTGCAAACGTGCTCAGTCCAAACACCATAGACCAGCAGACGGCGCAGAGTAAGCTGAGGTCCCCAGAGTTAACGATTAGTAGCAACGCGAATGAGATTACGAGAACCAGCGCCATCAAATCCGGGTCAAACGGCGAATGTCGCACCCAGTGACGGACTTTATAAATCAGGCTTGGCGTTTTGGTCTGATTCTGAGTTAGCATTTCGAAGCAGTCTTTGGTCTAATCTGCAGCAAGGTTGGAACGGCTAGAAGAGTTAACAGGTTCGCTCGGGCCTCGGATGAGGCTTCGGCGCATACTTCCTTCGATTTTGACGGAGCCGCGACAAGCAAATATCGTACCCAACTGAGAAGCATTCTGACAGTCAAGCTTGCCAAAGCACACAGAATGCCGAAATGTTTTCGCTGTATCAGGAAGATGCTCTTTCGAACATTTGTCAGACGCGCGGTGCTATTCCAGACCTGATCCGAACTCCTACCACCCAAATGCACAACTGCGACTGACGAATCGAATAAGATTTTTTTATTTGCGATAGTCATGCGGTAGCAGAGGTCGAGATCTTCACCATACATGAATAAGCTGTCGTCCAACATTCCCAAGCTAACAAGAAGTTCTCGCGGTACGAGCTGAAAGGCGCCAATGACCACTCCAGCAACGCAGGACGAGTTAGTCTCAATTACGGAATTTACTTTGCGAAGAAATGCGGTCCGGCGGCTTCTAAACGACGGATTCACTTCCTGAAATGGATAGGGGAAAAAGTCAAATGACTTTTGTGTAGAGCCGTCACTGTTAAGAAGCCGGCAGGCGATTAAACCGATCGTGTCGTCTAGCTCAAGCCTCGCAACCAAAGGTGTGATGCAGTCCTGCAGTAAGACACAATCAGGGTTGAGCAGTAAAATGTATTTGCCCGATGCACGCTGAATGCCCTGGTTGTTAGCCGGTGAATAGCCGACATTCACCGGGTTCTGGATCACCAGTACTTGTGGAAATTCCGACCGGATCGTTTCAGCACTCCCGTCGGAAGATGCATTGTCAACCACGATTGTTTCGATTCGCGTCCTGCTTTCGACGTGCGAGTAGAGCGACGAAAGGCAGTTTCTGAGATCGGATGCCGTATTCCAGTTGACGATGACCACCGAGACATCGATTGCTCCGCATTCGTCGTCGGCGTTACTAACCAATTACTTTATCCGCTGTATGTCCTGACGACAAAAGATTCTCCAGGGCGTCTTCAGCCGCTGTCCACGTGTATTTTTGGATTGATCGGTATCCGGCAGATGCCAATTGCACCCTTAATGTTTCGTCTTGCAGGAGTCGTAATAACTGCTCCGCCAACTGTTCCGGATGTTTAATTGGAGCAGTAAGACCGGTCACCGAATCCTCGACATAATCCAGAACTCCGTCGTTTGCGGCGGCTACGACTGCGCAGCCGCAAGCCATTGCTTCAGCAGGCGGCGCCGGAAGCCCTTCACTCCAACTGGGATGTAAAAATATCGCCGAATCGTTGTACAGGCTGGTGAGTCGTTCGGGCGACGGAAGCCGCTCGTAATCAATCCAATCTGGAAGGTTGTCAGCCCGCAGATCGGTTCCAAAGAGAACGACGGAGGCCGAGGGAAGTATACCATGCATGATTTCGAGCGCCCGGACACCATCTTCCGTTCCCTTCCAAGACGCTTTGTGCGCCAGCATCAGAACACGCTTTGCGCGGCTTTCGATAGGTTTTATCAGCGAAAATCGTTCAAGATCCAAACCGTTTGGAATATACGTAGTGTCTACGTTCTGTCCGAAAATGTCCGCTTTAGCCTGCAGCCACTTCGCGATCACGATCTTGTGGAGTGGAAGCCGCCATGTACTATCGACTGCTTCTTCCAGTCCATCCCAGGCTTCATAGTGCTGTATCAGATAGAACCCACGACCTTTTTCGGGTCCATAAGATGCAACCCACGGCGCCGTTGTCCATGCAGTCGCAATTACGACATCGGCGTCCGGGATATTCTCTTGCCTAACATCGGGGACGATCAACTGCTCAACACGAGGATCCAGATCGAACCAGTTCACTGTCGAACCCTTAAGTTTTCTCGCGGCAGCCGAACCGAATAGAATCTTAACTTGCTGACGCAAATAGTTCGGAAACGACACTGGTTCCTTGATATTGCACCAGGGAGGGTGAATGAGTCGAACAGTATGTCCGCGTCTCGCAAGACCATTCGCGTACTGATAGACAACTTTGTATCCGCCGATCGGGACCGGAGAAAACCCGGGGAGAACGAAATTAATCTTCATTTTCTCGTTCGTTCTGTACAAGTGAACCACTCAGTAAGGAAGGGCTGGTTGGCATTTGGGCATGCATCAATCGAAGGGACCAGGAAGTTCGAACAAACCCGGGCACGATTACCCCGGCAGAATTTCCCAAAAATGGTCTCCGACACAATCGTGCGGTAGTCTACGTTCGTCGGGATCATCCAGATTGAACTGCTGGTTGACAAAGTAAAAAATCGTACCGGGAACGGTTCCAAGATTTGCGACCCCGTGCCCTACTCCTCGCGGGATAAAGAGAAGCTGCGCTTTACCGCCGCCCAGCGCGACACGCATTGACACACCCTTGCTGGGCGAGTTCGCCCGGACATCGATAAGGCCTGCGAGAAGCCGGTCGCCCGGTGGAACGAACCAGACGTCATCCTGACGAAAATGAAGGTGGAAGGCCTTAATCGCCCCCGGCAGCACCAATGAAAACGACGTCTGTCGCACCTGAAAATCGGGCAAAGAGTCCAGATGACCAGACTCATCAAAGCGTGCGATTTCGAGGAACGAACCGCCGTCGTCGGTCATTGTCCGCAATTCAATCAGCCGCACTCCATCGATCGCCGGCTTTTTACCATAATACTGCGTCGAAATCAGATCCCTGTATTCGGGAGCAAAGTCGGAAGGAGTGAGATTTTTTTGAGACATAATTAAAGTATAGGATCATTGGACCGCTTAATAGACGGTACCGTCGAGGAGTCCAAGCAAATATTTTCCATATGGGCTTTTAGATATCTTCGTTCCCAATTCCTTGACCGCATCCGCATCGATATAGCCAAGACGAAACGCGATCTCTTCGAGGCATGCAACTTTTAATCCTTGGCGACGTTCGATAGCCTGGATGAAGTTAGAGGCGTCCAAAAGGGAGTCGTGCGTGCCGGTGTCGAGCCATGCCATACCGCGGCCCAGAACCTTCGTTACGAGCTGGCCGCGCTCAAGATACCACCGATTTATATCGGTAATTTCGAGCTCACCGCGTTCAGATGGCTTCAATCCTCTCGCAATCTCAACAACCTGGTTATCGTAGAAATAGATACCGGTCACAGCGTAACGAGATTTTGGAAAAGCAGGCTTTTCTTCCAGAGAAATAGCGCGGCGATTTGAATCGAACTCCACGACGCCGTACCGCTCAGGATCGAGAACGGGATAGGCAAAAACCGTTGCGCCTTCGCTCGACTCGGCGGATTCACGCAAAAGTTTGGCCAGATCGTGACCGTAGAAGATATTATCTCCCAAAACCAAACAGCAACCATCCCCAGCTAGAAAATCACTGCCGATTAAGAACGCCTGTGCAAGGCCGTCAGGAGACGGCTGAATCGCGTATTTGATAGAGAGACCCCATTTGGCGCCAGTGCCGAGCAGCTGTTCAAAGCGCGGGGTGTCTTCCGGGGTGGAGATCACCAGGATATCACGGATTCCTGCAAGCATCAGGACAGACAACGGGTAGTAAATCATCGGCTTGTCGTACACCGGCAGCAACTGTTTAGAGACAGCCTGCGTTACCGGATGCAGCCTCGTGCCGGCTCCGCCGGCTAGAACTATGCCCTTCATTGGATTGTTCCAGATTCGGCAAAGGTCCTTGAACCGTAGTTCTGGCCGATCCACTGTTGATATGCTCCAGTTGTGACGTTTTCGGCCCAGGCCGAGTTGGCCAGATACCAGGAAACAGTCTTTCGCAGACCTGTTTCAAAGCTTTCAAGCGCACGCCAGCTAAGCTCAGCCTCAATCTTATGCGCGTTTATCGCGTATCTTCTGTCGTGCCCTGGGCGGTCCTCGACGAACCTGATCAACTTCTCGTGCGGAAAGACCGGCGAATTCGGCGATAGTTCGTTTAGCAAAGTACAAATTGTCCGAACCACTTCCAGATTGGACTGCTGATTGCCGCCGCCGATGTTGTAGGTTTCGCCAACTCGTCCGCCGCGAAGAACCATCATTAGCGCCCGGCAATGGTCCTCAACAAAGAGCCAATCCCGCACCTGCCGGCCATCCCCGTAGATCGGCAGTGATTTTCCCGCAAGCGCATTCAGTGTGACCAGTGGTATAAGCTTTTCCGGAAATTGATAGCGACCATAGTTGTTTGAGCAGTTCGTGATTATCG
>PLAD01000339.1 GCA_003134215.1 Armatimonadota bacterium | reverse complement strand
TGCACGACCCGGTGCGCTGGAAGTATTATGCGGTCGGAAACTACTACCTTAACGGCAAAAATCCGCCAAGACATAATTGGATTTAAAGTTCGTAATCAGAAGTAGCGCGTTCCCGATCCGCCGGTTCCCGAAGTGACTACTTGAACTCAGCTTTCAAGTCGCCAAACTGTTTGAGGCCCGCCGCAGGCGGATCGGCCGGAAGGATGTCGATATCAATTGCGCCCATCTTGGTCATAACGGTGTACTCGCCAAGTAGATGGTCTAGGAGCAAAAACGAAGCCGCGAGGTAATCGTTCTTCTTTGTGGGCAGATAGCCGTTCGCATAAAGGTGGAGATCGACTTTGCCGCCCTTTTGCTCCGCGCTAAACCACAAATCTTCCGGAGGAAGAATAACGTTTCCGTAGTAGACCGTCAAGACAAGCGGAAGAGCCTGTCGAAACGGAATGACTTCCCAGTTCTCGAGCTTAGGAGCCTGCTTGACCAACTCCTGTACAGCAGGAATGGCGTCCTTAAACCCGTCCGCACTGATGATAAGCTCCCGAACTCCTTCGACATCCGGCCCCATTTCGAATGAAAGATGTTCGTTGACCTTTTTCAGTTCGCCGGTCAGCGACTCAATTACCGCCTGCTGGTTCGTATCAAGTTGAAATAAAGTTTGAGACTGCGATTCAAACCACGCCCAAAACTTTGGTACAGAGCTCTTTAAATTAATTGGCTGGAAGAGGTTACTAAGCAGTGTCATTCTCAATCTCCGAATTGATATACCTGTCCCTACTGTTGTACCCTGTTCAAAGTCAAGCCTCAAGCAAAACGTTTACTATTCCTACGTCGAACAGGAGCAAGTAGCCTCAAAGAGCGCCATTCCCCGCCGCACCTTCTTACTTCCTTAGGAATGTTCCGCAAGCATCTTGGCAGCTATCGGCGAGACTTGCGGGTCATGCAGACTAACAACAAACTTCCATTGAGATTTCGCTGCCGCGGAGTCGCCTTTTCCCCATTCCGCCTCGGCGATATTTTCCTGACTCATCGTTTCAGTAGAGTTAAGCGCCAAGGACTTGTGGGACGCCGCTAAACTCTTGTTCCACTGTTTCAAATGCAAATAATCGTCGGAGATGTTCAAGTACACATCGGATACGTCCAGAGTATCCGACGGTTCTATTTCAGAGAAATAGTAAAGGGCGTTTGTTGCGGCATCGATAGAATCCTGATACCGCCCGGCTTCGTCCAATTCGTAGACGAGGGAGCTCCACGCCTCTAGATCGTAAATTGAATATTTCAGTGCCTCACTGAACTCAGTTAGCGACAAGTTCTTTTCATGTTTTAGTGAATATAGATCACCCAGAGCGTTATGTGTGTCCGCATCCGCAGGCGCTAATCGGCTTGCTAATAGCAGGTCAGGCAGCGCTTCGGAAAAGCGTGTTTCATGCTTCAACGTGCACCCAAGCTGCAACACCGCGTCCAAATAAGACGGGTAGAGACGAACGGCGCGCTGTAGTTCCGCCACCTGCAAGGCGGATTTACCACGTCTTCGCAGTACTTCAGAAAGCTCGTAGTGCAGCGCCGCTGAGTTCGGCAGGAAATGCAGAGCAATTCGATATTCCTTTGTTGCTTCCCGAAGGTCGGACTGATCGTCAGATGCTGCCAATGCATAGGCCAGCCCCCAGTGTTTAGCACCGTCATCTGGATTCTTCGCAACCACCGCTCGAAAAGCAGAAACGGCGTTTGCGCGCACAACATCGGCCATGGTCTTGTATTCGGGATCAGGAAGCGCTTGGGCAACATTATCAAGTTCGTCAGCGACATCATCCGCATCGTTGGCCGTATCGTAAGTCGCACTGGTCGCCTTCTCAGCGATACCGCTAAGCCGGGCAGAGTCCGAAAACCACTTGGGTTGATAAAGCTCCAGCCCCCAGGTATAGACTTTCGACGTATTATCATCCAACTGAACTGCCTTGTCCATCGAATCATACGCGGTGTGTTGATCACTTGCAAAAGTCGCGGCGTTAGCTTCCTCATACCAGGCGTGCCCATAGAGGGGATCGAGGTTAGTCGCCTGAACAGTGTCATTCTCAGCGATCTCATAAAGCTGGTCTAACAGGTCCATGTCCTTTTGTGAAATGTCCGCTATAGTGCGACCTTCTCGAACATCGTCAGCGATGTTTTGCAGAGTTTGCGCCATCGACAGCCACGAGTTAGGATCGAACGACGAATCCTGGGCTAGCCTCTCCGAGGCCGCCAACTCCGGAATTCTTGATCCCCAGCTACGCTGGTTCCACACCTGAACATGGGCGATTAAAGCGTTCAGTGGATACTTTTTGTACAGATCAAGGCAATGCTGCGAAAATGGACGCATTGCATCCGTGTCTTCGTAATCGATCGATGCAAGAACGAGCGGATTGTTCGGAAGCTGCGTCATCAATGTCTTGACCGTCCATCGTTCAAGAAAAACATCGTTTATGGAGGAGGGCAGCAACCAGAGCCCGGCGAGCGGGCACTTCGAAGCAAGCTGCTTTAACGTCAGCAGGTCGCTGTCAGAAAAGTCGCCGACGTTGTACAGATTGCCCATCCACGCTACGTCCGACGGTGTGACTCCAACAGACGAGGGCACAGCATGAGACGTCACACCCAGCCGGTTATCGATCGTTGCCGCTAGCTTCGGTAAAGCAGCTATAACATCCGACGACGACCCGGTTACCGCTATTGCTGAACCAATTGGGGCCTTGCCCGGAACGGCGTAAATCTGGTAAGTGAGCGTGCACTTGTCATTTGTCCCAGAAATTGTTCCGCAGACAATATCGTTGGCTCCGGACTTGTTGACTAATTCTTCCGCTTCTTCTGGACTTAAACAAAGGTCAGAGCGATGAAGGTCGTACTCTAACCGTCCCCGCACTCCAGCAGCGCGGTTCGACCGAGCTCCGGCTGCCCAGCCGCTATCAACTGCAGCCAATCGGAGCAGCCAACAGCAAAGTTGCGAATGTCGGGAGACGAATTTATTGTGGGAACGGGCGAACACACAAGCAGGCCGATATTCTCCGGGCTTGCCGAGCCGCCTGAAGAAGCCGCATTGATGTTTGGCTTCGAATTGGTAAGCATCTGTGCCGCTTCTGCTGCTGTTTTGTCGGCATCAAGCGGTTCAGGAGGGAAGGGCCCGGTGTAAGCCGGCGCCTGATCGGCTGCGGAGTCGTCTTCTACGAAGAGCGGTGAAGGCGCCGGCAGCCCGGGCGGCGCTTTATCGGTCCCGAGGTAAGGCGCACTCGGCGGTGGAGGCTGGACATTTGGCTTCAAGCCACCGTGAACGAGATACAAAGAACCGAAGACAATCAAAACTCCGACAAGTTCGATTATCCAAATAATCCGTCTAAACGCAGAAAAGCGATTCGGCAGGGAGATATAAGGCATTAGAATTACCCTTTTCGCAAAGTTCGGAAAATTACTAGCGCTGCATTTCTACAAGCGTTGACTTGCTGCCTGCTCAGATCAGACAGAAAATCAGGCGCAGTAACGCCTTCGACATTAAGCTATAAGTGGAGTAACCGACAGACAAAACGGGCGGCTAAAGGGTCTCGAACCCTCGACCTCCAGGACCACAACCTAGCGCTCTAACCAACTGAGCTATAACCGCCGCGAAGAAAAACAATATACCCTGGAAACCTTACCCATTGTCAAGCTGTAAAATGTGTGGAATAATCGAAATACGCCCGTCGTTGCCGACGATGTGACCTACTCCTCCCCAAATTTACTTTTCCGTTAGTGCGCTGTTGATATGCATATATGCTCAGGTATTAACCGAGCTCAAAAAAAGGTAGACTCCGTACGTAAGTTCGCGGCTTTGGCCGTATTACCTCCTGTTGTGTTATAGCTGGAGATTATTAATGGAATATCGTCAACTGGGCAAGTTCGGCGTCAAAGTTAGCGAAGTGGCGCTCGGCTCCTGGCTTACTTACGGAGGAGCGATTGAGACGAACATAGCCGAGTCATGTATAGACAAGGCTTATGAATTAGGTATCAATTTCTTTGATACGGCAAATGTCTACGCAAATGGTGAAAGCGAACGAGTCGTAGGCAAAGCTCTTGCGAAATACGCAAGGGAAAGCTTTGTGTTGGCGACTAAGGTCTTCTTCCCGATGGGGCCTGGGCCCAACGACCGCGGTCTGTCCCGCAAGCACATCTTCGAACAGTGCCACCTCAGTCTGAAACGTCTGGGGGTCGACTATATTGACCTTTACCAGTGTCACCGCTGGGATCCTGCGGTCCCGCTAATCGAGACACTGACGACATTGAACGACCTTGCACAACAGGGCAAAATTCTTTACGCCGGTGTGTCCGAATGGTCGGGAGAACAGATCACCCGTGCAGTGGACCTCTCTCGAGAGAGATTCCTGCATCCCATAGTTTCCAACCAGCCCTACTACAATATGATTGGCCGGAATATTGAAAAGGAAGTTATTCCGGTCTGTGAGCGCGAAGGCATTGGACAAGTAGTTTTCTCCCCACTTGCGCAGGGCGTGTTAACGGGTAAGTATAAGCCCGGTCAAAAACCCGCAGAAGGCACGCGTGCCTCTGACCCGCGGCAAAACACATTCATGGGCGGCAGCCTCTCCAATGACGTGCTTGAAAAAGTCCAATTGCTGATTCCGATCGCACAAGAACTAAAGATGTCCATGTCACAGCTTGCACTTGCATGGATATTGCGCCAAAATAACGTTGCAAGCGTCATTATCGGCGCTTCAAAACCGTCCCAAGTGGAAGACAACGCAGCAGCAGCAGGCAAAACTATTCCACCTGAGATATTAGCGCAGATTGATGCCATCCTGGATGTAGATTCAGGCCGGCGACAGCGGCTCGACTGACGGCGGCCGCGCGTGAAATTAGAAAGAAAAAACCATGGCAGCGAACGGAGATATTTTTATCACGTGGCTAGGCCACTCAACTTTTCACATCACTACTCCCGGCGGCAAAACCATCCTCATCGATCCCTGGCTAACCGACAACCCGAAGACCCCTAACGAGTATAAAGCCGGCTTCGACAAGCTCGATTACCTGTTGATCACCCATGGCCATTCCGATCATTTCGGCGATGTTCTGACTGTGATCGAAAAGAACCAGCCAGTCACAGTCGCTGCATACGAAATTATCGGATACCTGCAAAAGAAGGGTCTGAAGAACGGTATCCCCGTTAACAAAGGCGGCACAACAACCCTTCCTGGCAGCGATACGATTAAAGTCACCGCAGTACATGCCGATCACACATCCAGCATCCAGGACGGCGATCAAACGATTTACGCCGGCGAACCCATGGGATTCGTCATCGAATTCGAAAACGGGTACGTTATATACAACACGGGAGATACGGCCGTGTTCGGAGACATGAAGATCATTTCCGAACTCTATTTGCCGAACTTGTTGATGCTGCCGATCGGGGACCACTTTACTATGGGGCCAAAAGAAGCTGCCTACGCCATAAAGCTTGTCGATGCATCCAAAGTCCTGCCGATGCACTATGGGACTTTTCCTATGCTGACTGGAACTCCTGAAAAGCTTCGGGCTCAGCTTGTTTGTCGAAATACTGAGGTACTTTCCCCTGCCGTCGGAGAGACGATCACGCTGACGCATAAAACATGAAAAGTCGCCGCCTGGGGTCAGTCGGCCGCCGAGTGTCTGAAGTCGGCTTCGGCGGCTGGGCGATCGGCGGCGACAAATTCGAAACGGCATATGGCCCCGTGGATGATCGTGAATCCATGGCCGCAATCCACAGGGCGCTTGAGTTGGGCGTGACATTCTTCGACACGTCTGATCTTTACGGTCACGGGCACAGCGAAGCACTTATCGGCCGCGTGTTATCGGAGGGGCCCGATCGGGACTCAGTGACGGTTGCGACGAAAGGAGGAGTCAATTTCTACCGTCCCGGCGAGGAACCGGAGGGAGATTTCACTCCGTACGGCATTGCCCACGCCGTAGAACTGAGCCGCGCCAGGCTTCGCAAAGACTCAATCGACCTCTATATGCTCATGAACCCTCCCATCGGTGTTCTTCTGGAGAACGACCGGGTGCTGGAGACATTGTCGGCGCTGCGCCGTGCAGGCAAAATAACCGCGTACGGGATTTCCGTTACCGATGCGGAAGAGGGAGTTGCGCTGCTAAAGGCAGGTATTCTCCTGGATGCAATCGAAGTAACCTATAACATGTTTTTTCAGTCTGCTGCTGTTGAGCTGCTTCCACTGGCTAAAAAACAACGCGTCGCCGTGATAGCACGTGAGCCGCTGGCGAATGGTTTTTTGGCTATGCCAAAATCCACATACGATTTCGCGTCAACCGACCATCGGTCGGCTGTTTCTCCCGAATACCTGGATCTCTTTGGCTCGATGTTCGACCAACTGGATTTCTTGAAGAACGAGAAAAGAACCGTCGCTCAAGCTGCGCTCCGATTTGTCCTCGACCAACCTGAGGTTACAACGGTGATACCTGGCACCAGATTTGCCAGCCATGTGGAAGAAAACTGTTTGGCTTCCGAACTGCCGCCGTTGACACAGGATGAACTCAACAAAATTCACGCTGTATTTTTTCCGGAAGATGAAAACTCATGAAATTGGTTAACGGCTCACAGATGCGCGGGATGGATAACGAGGTCATCGAAAAATATGGTCTTCCCGGCATTGTCCTGATGGAAAATGCTGCGGCGCAAGTCGCTGCGGAAATAGACCGCCGATATGGACCGCTGATCGGCAAGAGGATCTCAGTCGTTTGCGGTAAGGGCAATAACGGAGGCGACGGTATCGCAGCGGCGCGTCACCTGGTCGTCAAATACTTTGCCGATGTTATCATTTGGCTTGCCGAACCAATGGACAAGGCAAGCCCTGACACCGGCATCAACCTGATGGTTGCGCGCAACTATGGAATTACTGTCGAATCAATCGCCGACATCGATTGGCTGATCGCACATTTGAAGGCGTCTCATGTCATTGTCGATGCGATTCTTGGAACGGGAGTGGAAGGCAATCCTCGCCCGGCTGCGGCCGCTGCAATCAAGGCAGTCAACGAAGGCGGTCGGCCAGTAGTGAGTATCGATATGCCGAGCGGATTGGGAGACACAGGCGCCGCAGGCAGTCCGACAGTCAAAGCATCAACCACGATAACTCTGGCCCTCCCGAAGATGGGACTATTCCTTTACCCGGGTATAGACCTGGCCGGCGACCTTATTGTTGCAGACATTTCCTTTCCGCCGGCAGTCACAAAAGCCGAACATATTACGACATTCGCTATCGAAGCTTCCGATATTGCTCGTTGGCTTCCCAAACGGTCCGCCGGCCGAGATTCTAACAAGGGCAAATTTGGATCAGTCGCGATTATTGCCGGTTCTCCAGGTTTCGGAGGCGCGGCAGTTCTAGCTTCTCTCGGCGCTGCACGTACCGGGGCTGGATTAGTTACACTCGGAGTGCCTGAGTCGATTTTCATGGCAATGATGACAAGAGCCCCTGAGCCGATCATGACGCACCAACTTCCCTCATCACCCGATGGCTCGTTCGATGTCAAAGGCATTGATGATGCACTCAGCTTTGTCGATAAGCGAGACAGTGTCGCCTTTGGCCCAGGCATCGGCACCGGTGATGCCGTCCGGGATTTCGCGAAACGTCTGATCGCCGAATGCAAAAAGCCGATGATTATCGATGCCGATGCACTGACCCTCCTCTCCAAGGAACCGGATCACGGCGCATCCATCGTTAGTTCACGCTCCGCTCCGACAGTCCTTACGCCACACCCTGGCGAAATGGGACGCCTTCTCGGTCTTAGCACTGCTGAGGTCCAGGACGACAGACTTGCCGCTGTCCGTGAAGCAGCTTCGCGCTTCAACGCAATCGTTGTCCTCAAAGGCCAGGCATCCCTTGTGGCAAGCCCTGACGGCCGTTTGGCGGTCAACACGACAGGGAACCCGGGCATGGCCGGGGGCGGCTCAGGCGATGTCTTGACCGGTGTCGCTGGGGCGCTGCTTGGTCAAATCGACGATCCCTTTCAGGCCACAGCAGCGGCCGTCTTTTTGCACGGCAAGGCCGGCGATCTTGGGACAGAGAGCATTGGAATGGCCGGCCTGATCTCTTCGGATATTCCTGGAAAGGTTCCGGCGGCAATCGCCTCAATCTATGTTTAAGCCCGTATTTGTGTTTATGTTGCTGACGGTCACTCTCACTTCCGCCGCGGCCTCGCCGCTTTTGGTTACGCTGCCCGATAACGGTGTTTACTACTATTGGGTTCGAGGCGCCGGGGGCTCGATTGTACATGCGCCAAGGACATCGACCGGCGTAGGACAGATCGAACTCAAAGAACATTCGTTTACTGGAACGACGCTCTATATTCTCGACTCACATACCGGGGAAGTCGCGCAAATCCCGCTCGCCGATAATTCGAAGCCAGTTTTAGTCAACATTGATCAGTTCCAACTTCCGGCGGCAGCCTCTACTGTTCCGGTATCTTCAACGGCATCCCCGGTCAACCAGCCTTCGACTCCTGCGCCGCCGTCCGAAAGTGGAAGCAGTCAGCCCGCTCCCAGCCTCCTATCCCGGGTAGTTACATTCCTTTTCGGCCTTCTCGTTTTTGCGGGAGTCATCTGGTTCGTTCGCCTGCTCATTTTAACCAGGGGACAGGCGCTAATCGATGCGGCGCGCAAAGTGGGAGTCGACGTTCCCAATCCGGACGACCTTCCAAAGACTACGATTCGCGACGACGGGACCTACGAACCACCTCCCGTTATAAAAGTCCAGCGGGTGCCGGATGAGGCCTTTAAACCAGCAGTTCAGCAGTCCGTCGCCGGGTACCTGACAACTCAGGATGGAACCGCGTATACGGTAGGCGCTAAACCATTATCAATTGGTCGAGACAGCGATAACGATATAGTGCTGCCCGACACGAGTGTCTCACGACGTCACGCTCGGGTTGAGCAAAATGCCGGCCGATTGGAAATACATGACGAAGGTTCGGCCAATGGAGTGTTCGTCAACGGCGAGCGGGTCGATAGCCGGATTCTGAGTCCAGGCGACTACCTGCATATTGGACGCGTCCCAATGCGATATGAAGCTTAGTCGAGGTCACACTCAATCCATAGAATCCCTCATTCAATCTTTGACGCTCCTCGCTATAATCGCGTTTTGGTATGTTTCAGGGGCGCCGTCATATTCGCAGACAACGACCGTGACATTGCCAGTGTTCGTGACTGGCGGAGATGTCTCCGAACTACTGCGAGAGGAACAGCTTGGAGCGGTTTACAAAGACAAGGGAGTGCCCGGCGATGCGTTGCGTATGTTCAAAATGCGCGGCTGCAAAATAATGCGCTTGCGCCTCTGGGTCAATCCCACCGACAAGGGTGAGATGATCAACGACCTACCGTATACCATCGCACTTGGTCGGCGACTCAAGAGCGATGGGTTTATGCTGCTGCTCGACCTGCACTATTCTGATACCTGGGCTGATCCAGGACATCAATCGACGCCTGCCGCATGGCAGAAACTCTCATTCCCCGAACTGGTAACTCAGGTTTATAACTACTCACGCGATGTGATTAGTGCAATGCGTAAAGCCGGTGCGATGCCCGACATTGTCGAAGTCGGCAACGAAATAAATAGCGGCATACTCTGGCCCACCGGTCGAGACGAGCTTCCTGGAGGCTGGGCGCATCTGAATGCATTACTCAAAGCTGGAATTGCCGGTGTACGCAAAGCCTCTATCGGCACGGCACGGCCGCAAATTATGCTGCATCTAGCGAACGGGGCAACCGATGGATTGTCCGAATGGTTTTACGATAACCTTCAGGCGCCAAGCAATGGAGGACCGATCGACTTCGATCTTATGGGCTTCAGTTATTATCCTACCGGATCTAATAATTTGGACGACTTAAAGTTTTCGTTATTACATACGATCGGCCGATATCAAAAACCAATTATCATTGTTGAAACAGCCTACCCTTCCGGCGACGGCCGACTAGGTCCTGCCCAAACAGTCTATGCTCAGTACGGTATCAGCCCCGCGGGACAAAAGAAATTCTTGACCGATCTAATCGCAATGGTAAAAAGTCTTCCATCGTCGTATGGTAGAGGCGTAATTTATTGGGCGCCTGAATGGCTAAATGAGCCCGGCCTGCCGCAATTTTACGGTCTGAACCCCCTTTTCGATAGTGACTTCAACGCCAAACCGGCCCTGGATGCGCTAACGCCAAACTGAGCCGGCTACTGTTCCCGACCGATAATATATGCAGCAAGAGCTTTCAGCGGCTCTGCTTTGTCGCCGAACATGCTGAGCGCAGCGACAGCGCTGTCGTGCGCATCTTGCGCCAGCATCTGGGAGCGCTCTAACCCTAGAACTTTCGGGTAGGTCGCCTTATCGTGCTTGAGATCGCTGCCAACCGGCTTACCGATCTTCAGTGCATCTCCGTAAATATCCAGAAGATCGTCGGTGATTTGAAAGGCCAGTCCGATCTTTTCACCGAATGACGTCAGGGCCTGCTCCTGGTCGGCATCGGCTCCGGCGAGAATAGCGCCTCCGACCAAAGACGCAGTAAGCAGTGCACCCGTTTTTCGACCGTGAATCCATTTGACAGTGTCTACATCGAGATCATCCTTACGCTCACTTTCGATATCGACCACCTGTCCGCCGACCATCCCGTCTGTTCCTGTCGCTCGCGCGATGATATCCAGGACACGTATCACCCTGTCTGCGGAACAGTTCTCCCTGCATTTGCCGATCAACTCAAAGCTGAGCGCAAGGAGTGCATCTCCTGAAAGGATGGCGATTGCCTCTCCAAAGACTTTGTGGTTGGTGGGGTGCCCTCTCCGGAGATCGTCGTTGTCGATAGCAGGAAGGTCGTCATGAATGAGCGAAAAAGTATGGATACACTCAACAGCGCAGGCCAGCGCCAG
>PLAD01000297.1 GCA_003134215.1 Armatimonadota bacterium | reverse complement strand
AAAAACAGGACATTTTCGCATTACCTCAGTTAACGTTCCAACCCGCTGGGCGATACTAGGTGTCGCGACTCAAAAGTGTCGGCAAATATATCAATCCTTGTCCAGGAGATAATCGCCCCAAGGGCCGAATGGCTGTGAATTCATTCAGCGGGCTCCGAAATCGGACACTGTCGGACATTTTCTACGCGTCCGACGCGTCTTCACTTGTTGGCCGACGCCTAACACGGAGCTATTGCGGTACTATTAGCCTGTTGAACGTTCACTGCGCGTCACTTCGAGCCGTGTCCGGCCTTCTGGCTGTGCTTCTGCTGGGGCTGACTTTTAGTCCCTTCGCCCCTTTGGTGCGCCTGTGTCCAGCTTCAGCTATTGGATCATCCGCTCAGACTGTCTCGGTTGTTCGAGCAAGTATCCCCGTACCAATCTGCCTCTGCGCACGGTGCCACATGAAGAACTGCTCCTGCAACCCTGACTACTGGAAGACCCACTCGGTTTTTAAAGTGGTTTGCTCCTGTTCATCAGGCCGCATTCCATTGCCGGCCGGACTGATTCGAGACCGCGCGAACCACATCGCATCCTCGCCTGTGGTCCGCCCGGCCGGTCTTCCGATGACGGCATCCGCAGGAGCTGACTTCTTCAGACCTTCTTCGGACTTTGCCGCGTCTGCCGCGCTCGCGGTACCCAGTCTTCCTCCTCGCGTCCTTTCCTAACTCATTGCCGATTCAGAGTGAGGTCCGGCAGCGGACCCTCACCAGTTAATTAAGGATTTGTCGACCCCTGCTCGCCGTCGTCCAAAAGGGCGGGCGGGTCGGTGTGTGCATGTGCACGCGGTCGACTTCTCGTTCAGGAGGTTAGAATGAAATTGGATTTTAGAGTTTTGATTGCGATGTTGATCGCCGTCATCTGCCCGGTAAGGGTTTTTGCTTGCGCTTGCGGCTGCGGAGTTTTCGATGTCGGGACGTCGTCGATGTTTCCATACCAAACGGGTGGGATGACTTTCCTCGAGTACGACTACATGAACCAGAGCCGGAATTGGAGCGGCACGAAATCTTCGTCCGCATCCAACAACGACGATAAACAGATTCGAACGAATTTTTACACGGCCGGAGCGCAGTACACACTCAATCGCTCCTGGACTTTGGAAGGTGAGGTTCCAGTCTGGAACAGACACTTCGAAACGTTCAACGATCCGGATCTGCAGACCTTCAACCACACCGCATTGGGCGATATTCGAATCAAGGCCACCTACACCGGGCTTTCGGACGACTTCTCGGAGGGGTTGACATTCGGTGTCAAGCTGCCGACCGGCGACGCCGCGTACGTAAACTTCGATCCCGACACGGAAATCGGTTCCGGCAGCTACGATTTGCTGCTCGGCGGTTATCACAATGGCCAGTTGAGCTCCGATGGAAAGTACAATTACTTCCTGAACGGAGAAGTCGATCTTCCAGTGCAGCACCTTTCTTACTACCGGCCCGGTAAAGAGTACGATGCGGTCGTCGGCGCCTACTACAACGGATGGAAAGTCGGCAAGCACAAGCTCGCGCCGCTGCTGCAGTTGATCGGCTCGGTGCGGACCAGGGACGGCGGACCGTTAGGGGTTTCCAATAACAGTGGATACGAGCGAGTCCTGCTCGCGCCCGGTTTGGAACTCCACGCGGGCAGCTACCATATCTATGGCGACGTTGGTTTTCCGATTTATCAGAACGTCATCGGAAACCAGCTTACCGCCAGTGCGCTCTATAAGATCAATATCAGTCACACCTACTAATCACGGCAATGAAATGATAAACAAACGAAACTGGCTGCTCACGTTCATCCTGACTGCGTTCGTCTCCGGGCTCGCACCGATGATCTTCGCTGATCCAGGGGTCGGAAAGCCGGCTCCCGGCCTTGTCATTACCGAACTGGGCGGCCGGCCGTTTGATTTGAGCGCGGAGCAGGGAAAAGTGGTGATCGTCGACTACTGGGCGTACTGGTGTCCGCCTTGCCGGGCCGAGATGTCCGAAATCGATAAGTTCTACGGTCTCTACAGCAGCAAAGGAGTCGAAGTCATCGCCGTGAGTGTCGATGGCACGCACGACCGAAAAAGTGTTACGAAAGCAATGCAGAACTACTCCTTCCCGGCCGCGATGATGATTGACGCCAAGGTCAACGGCTTCGGGGAACCCGATGTTTTGCCCACGACCTATATCGTAGATACCAAAGGCAAGATCGCTGCGGAGTTTCGGAGCGGCAAGCCGAAAGTCACTGAGCAATTGCTGGATAACGTCATTACCCCGCTGCTCCCCGAGCAGCCGTCTCAATAACGTAAATCAGGAACCATTTAAATGAAAGAAATCAAACTCTCGGTTCAAAGGCAGATAACACTGTCTTCTGTGATTCTATTGCTGATTGTAGGAGTCGCCGCCGACGCGCTTTGCCAGAGCTCGACAAAAAGTCAAAATGCTCCCACGGAGTCGTCAAAGTCTAAGACAGTCGTGTCCTCGATACCAGCGGCCAAGGAATACGAATGTCCGATGTGCCACGCAAAGTTCACCGCTGCCCAGGCAAAAAAGCTCGACTACAAATGCGACTGCTGCGATGTCAAGGTGGTACCGGTCAAATCAAACTAGTTACCGTCTGCGTCAGCGAAGCTATTGTGACGATCCGGAACTGACATCGAGGAGAACTGTTGACGGTCTTGCATCCGGCAGCAGCGGTGTTAATTGCACGTTATGCAGTGTTAGCCCGTCCACATGCCTCGCGTAGAGGCCGTAGGCGGGCAGCGTTTTGCCGAACATCGAGTACTCGGGGTACGAAGTTGCTTTTTCCGGCAGCTGCACGGCTGCGTCGTCGGCCGTACCCCCTCCTCGGACCGCTATTTGAATGTTCGATAGCGTGATCACACCCACCGGATACCCTGGAACGCCATTGATGAGGATGCCGATCGACCGGACGTTCTTAGCGGTGACATTAGAAATTGCCACATCGCTGATTGTGCCTGGATGAGGCATTGCCGTATCTCCCGTGCGAAATGTCTTCAGCCTGGCGCCGAGACGGACACAAATCGGCGCCGCAACGCCGTCCATAGTGATATCGCTGATATTCACATGCCGAATGTTCCCGCCGTCCACCGAGTTGAGAACGATACCTGACATGCCGGTATTGGTAATCCGGCAGTTCGAGACTGAGATGTTTTCGAAATCTCCGATCGATTCGGTTCCAAACTTAATTGCGTTGGTGTGCGTCGATATATCACAGTTGGTCGCGTCGATATTTTGGCTTGGCTGTTTACTAGTTGTCTTGATCACGATCGCATCGTCGCCGCTGACGATATCGCAGTTTGTAATCTTTATGTTTTGACTTGAATCAAGGTCGATCCCGTCGTTGTTCTGAAGTTTCTCGGCGCGACTGCGTATCTTCACACCGTCGATGACCGCTCCGTCCGTCTGGAAGAAATTAAGCGTCCACGCGCCGGGATTGGTCAGATGGATTTCGTGGAGAGAAACATTTTTGCAATTCAGCCAGCGCAAAAGGAACGGCCGCACGACAAACGGATGCTGATTGGCGGCCAATTTAAGGCCCTGACCGTCGATCGTCCCTTTTCCTTCAATACCGACGTTGGCTGCATCGACAGCGACAATCAACGATGATCCCATCTGGTTTCCACTGCCGTCGAGGAATGGGTCCAGGTTCCGATAATCGGCGGCATCGGTACTGCCAAGCAGAGTCGCAGAATCGTCAATGCGAAGCGTCACCCCGCTCTTGAGCTGAATCGTGCCGGTAAGGTACTGGCCGGCAGGGAACTCAATAACTCCTCCTCCGACGGCGGAGGTATCGTCGATGAGCTTTTGGATCGCCGCTGTATTGATCGTCGCGCCGTCACCGACCACGCCTGCCTTGGTCGCATCGATAACGTTGGTTGAAGAATCCATTGCGGCCGCTGCCGGCCGCAAAGCTAGCGAAAGTACTGCCAGGAGCAGCACCAGGATCGTCGTTGATTTGAAAAATGTCATAGTTTGTAGGCCGCATCTGCCGAAAAAGTGCCATTTGGGGAGAGAGTGATTGATTTATCAGGACGTTTAGCCATGGGGAAAGTTCACAACAGCCGAATGGTTAATTCCATGACTATAATACAACGAGATTATGATTTGGCTTTGTCGTCTGAATGTCGCATCCGGTCCAAAAACGCCTTTTTTGTTTCAGGAGACCTCATGAAGAAAGCATCGATGCTCGCGACGAATGGAGTCTACTGCACAACCGCAGTGGGCGCAATTTTGCGGCTCTGCCTTACCCTTGTTTTCGGATGGCTTGTCGCTGCTGTCGGTTCTGCTGATACTTCAACCACACAACCCACTGAATATTCAATCGTCGATTCCGGAGCCATCGGTAACGGCGTCACCCTGAATACAAAGGACATCCAAGCAGCGATCGACCTTGCAGCAGTGAAAGGCGGTACTGTCGTGGTTCCGCAGGGAGTGTTTTTAACCGGATCGATATTTTTGAAGCCGGGCGTAAACCTCCATATCGACCAAGGCGGAGTGCTTAAAGGCTCTGCGAATATAGACGACTACCCGAAGATGCCCACACGGGTGGAAGGACACGCAGTAAATTGGATTCCTGCACTTGTGAATGCCGATTCGTGCAACGGACTGAAAATTTCCGGGCCCGGAACTCTCGATGGGAGCGGTGCGCATTTCTGGGCGGAGTTCGAGAACCAAATCAAACGCGACCCTACAACGACAAACCTGTCGGTAGAGCGCCCAAGGCTCATGTTAGTCCAGCACTCCGATAATGTGACCGTCAGCGGCGTCACCTTCAAGGATTCAGGATTCTGGAATCTGCACCTCTACGACTGTCAACATGCTCTCGTGGAGAACTCGCACTTTGAAGTGCCCGACGGCGCCAGGTGTCCCAGCACCGACGGCACGGATATCGACAGCTGCCAGGATGTAACGGTTCGCGGATGTGTCTACTCTGTAGATGACGATTGTGTCTGCCTGAAGGGGACGAAGGGGCCGTTTGCCTTGCTGGATGCGGACAGCCTGCCGGACGATCATATCCTGGTCACTGGCTGCACCTTTAATCGCGGCCACGGAGTGGTCACGCTCGGCAGCGAAGCCACAGTCATTCGTGATGTCATAGTGGAGAACTGCATTGTCAACGGTCCGATCAGCCTGGTCCGTATTAAGCTGCGTGCCGATACCCCGCAGTCTTACGAGGACATACACTATCGCGATATCACGCTGAGCAGCAGCGGCGGGGCGATTATCCAACTTGAGCCGTGGACCCAATATTTCAATCCGATGGGACAGCCGGTTTCCACTTCGACAGTCAGTAACGTGACGATATCGGATATCAAAGGCAGCTACGGATCCTTTGGAAAAGTTGTTGGAAATCCAGGTGATCTGATCGGCGGTATTACGTTTAACAACATAGATGTCACGCTGAAGCATGAAAAACTAACTGTGGGGGCACCCGGCAGCGTTACGCTTAATAACGTCAACGTGAACGGTAGGCCAATGACATTGGATCAAGCGTTAGCGACAGACGGTACCGATTAGGCCCGCAGTCAGTTGGAACTGGAAATTGGCTGAATAGTGACTGGTCCGATTAGTCCAGAGTCGGCTACCGGCCAGTTCGATGCATCGAACGGCTTGTAGTCTACATTTAGCACATTCGGGGGGTAGAAGATCTTCCACTGTACTCCGCGACGATCCAGGTCGCGAATTCGGTTTGAAGATGTGTTGGTTACTTCAACCTCGAGAACGTTGTCCTTTGGTTTTAAACTACCAATCGTAACACGAAACGGAGGAATAAATACCGTCGCAAGATCCCGGCCGTTCAGCCGCACTCGTGCGCTTTGCGACACATTCCCAAGATCGAGCGACCAGATCCGCGAACCAGCGCTTCCTCCCGTAATCGGCGAATCGAAATGCAATGTGTAGAGCGCAGTTCCACCAAAGTTTTGCGCCGCTTCGCTGTTAGTAGTCCATGTGCCAAGCGATCGCGATATGTATTCTTGCGGAAAAGACGGCCCGCCTTCGATAAACTTGACATCCCAGGCACCGGTGAGCCGAATCGGCCTGCCGATTGGCCTGCGGTATTGCCACACCGGGGCAGCGGATGGTCGTACGTTGAAAGTGCGGACAATCAGTGACTGACCTGGCTCCAGCTGCACGTGAAGCTCCGCGCCAGCGTCGACATCTTTGACCGGAACAGTTCCAATCACGCCGGTCATTGGGTCCATAAGCGCGGCTGACGCGGCCGGTTTGCTGAGCGTTACCGTGTTATCGAAGCTTTGCGAGCCCTGGTTGACAATAAAGTAGACGAAACCATTGTGGGCACCGCGCCGCACAAACCGGAGTCCGTCACTGCTGGTCAGCGACAGTTCAGGCCAGACTCCCGCTTTGCTCAGCGCTGCCGCGAGTTGGTCGGCTGGAACGATATTCGAAAACTTCGGCAGGAGCTTACGAAATTCCGCGCGGCGCTGATCCAGATCGCCGAGGCCGGGGACATCTTGAGGCGTGTTGTTCTCAAATATCACGCTCGCGCCCGCGTCCCGCAAAGCCGCGAGCTGTGTTAACGTCTCAACCGGCATATATTGGCACGGCGGCACTACGATTGCTTTGTACCGGCTGCCGGGAAGGAGCAGGGCGCCTTTGCTCGCTTTCACTCTGAGCAGCTGCTTATCGGATATGTAGTCGAACGTATAGCCGTCATCCCACAGTTTCCGCGCGGCGGGTCCAATCGGCTGACTGGTGAACCAGTCGCCTCCGCGGATCGTAAACTGTTGAACCATGCCATTCGGATCGTGCCACTTGTCGTAGATCGGCCAGTAGAGCAGGATATCGTTATCCGGAGCGCTATGATGGAGCACACTCTGAACCCTGGTCGCATAGGCGTTCAGCGCGGGGACATCGTGCCAGATCGAATTGCGGGGGTTCATTTCGGACGACGCATAGAAGCACCAACCTGGCCATGGCGCATTGGCCGGCGAGTATGTTGTGCCGTGGTACATGACACGGTTCACTCCAGACAGGTACATGTCGTCGATCAGGTACTTCATCTCCGCCAGTGTCTCGGTGAAATGTTCGGCGAGCCATGTTCCTGTCTCGCTGCTCACTAGCTTTTTACCCGTGACATCCGCTGCGCTTGAGGCGAATTTTGAGACCAGGATGTCGCGGTCATTGTTGAACATTTCGGTCTCAGGAGTGTCGGCAGCTGCGTAGATATCAAGCCAATTGCCGGGTGAGCCATGGGCCTGTTCCCGGGTCAAAAAGCCTTCACTATGTGACCAGGCTGTCCAGCGCGAAATCGATTCCTCGATCAAGTCGGAGATTGTTTCACGATAATCGCTCTTCACCCGAGCGACATGATCCGGATCGCCGATTCCGTCAAAAAGCGCCGGGAGTTCTGTTTGGAGTCTGTATCCGCGCCGCTTTTCGAACTGGGCGAAGAAGTCAGGAGCCCAGTCGCTGTTGTATTCATAGGAATCGTGAAACTGCGTCTGCGGCCTCGCGCCGTGGTACGTCGAAAATGCATCGGTAAATCTCTGCAAGTAACGCGGCATCGAATCAGGATAGAGGAGGTTTAGCATCCAACCGGCGCCGCCAGGCGCGGAGCGTTTAACCTTGACTCCGCTCGGCTTTTGCGAGACAACGTAAACGTGCCATTCGCCGGGGCCATTCGGCAGCCAGGAGACGCTTCCATCGGGGGCGATCTCATTTGTCAGGTCGATCGATTTTCCGTCCGGGCCAAAGGCCACAAGCGCCTCGGTCTCGGTTGGATCGAATTTCTGATTAAATCCCGCACTTGCGGTGATGTCGAATGTCTGCACGACAGCAAGAGCGTTCGCATCTTCGTCGGTGACGTTTGGGCCGCCGAAGCACCAGCCGGTGGTGGTCGACATGTCTGCGTTCATTCCAAGTGCATGCGCCCTGGATATCGCGACATTCAGCATCTGCATCCACCGAGGGCTGAGAAAGTCAATGAACTGGTTTTCGCAGCCCTTAACCCCGTAAATCGCGGTGATTTCAACGGTCCCAAGACCGGCATCGTGAAATGCGGTCAGTTCATTAGTAAGGTCCTGCGGATCGACAGCGCTGCCCATCCACCACCACCGAGTTCCCGGCCGATCGACCGCTGTAACAGCCGGCCATGAGAGGTCTGTGTGGTTCGCACCCTTTGTGA
The DNA here is from genome assembly GCA_003134215.1 of Armatimonadota bacterium. Classification (GTDB taxonomy): domain Bacteria; phylum Armatimonadota; class Armatimonadia; order Armatimonadales; family Capsulimonadaceae; genus BOG-944. The sequence goes on along the minus strand of PLAD01000297.1, from coordinate 4,279 downwards.
TATTGTCATCGGCGGCCGCCGGCAAGGTAAGAAACATCGAAAGGGCAAGCAGTGATAGGAATGAGAAAAGAAGTCTGACTGTGCTGGATTGCTTCATGGGTTGGCAACCTACCGAATTGAACAATCATGAATCGGTTTATTTTCAATACACTATGGCCGGATATATTCGAGAATTCAATAATGAGCAAGGGCATACTTAGTTTTTCGGCCACATTAAAAAAATTGTTTGACAAAATATAGTTTGGTGGCATATAATATGGTAACGATGCAAAACCAATCTGTTTCGCCGAAGAAGCCGATCAAGGGAGAGTTGCTCTGTAAACTCGCCAATCGATTTCCGTCGATTGATTTATCTACTGTGGAGCTCGTCTCGCACATTCAGGCGATCAGTAAAAACTTGAGTTTGTTGATTAACCAGGACCTCGCGGAGCACGGTCTGACCGAGGGGAAAATGTATGTTCTGGCATTCTTGTTTTCGGAAGAGCTAATGGGGCGGCAACAACCGGGCCCATCGCAAATCGCAGACCATATAGGAGTAACTCGCGGAACCGTCACAGGACTTTTGGATGGCTTGGAGCGAGACGGTTTCTTGGAGCGGTTTCATGATATACATGACCGCCGGGCATTGACCATAAAGATAACGGACAAGGCCAGGACTTTTCTCGATCGGTTTATGCCGAATGTTGCCGCGATGCTGGAAAACGTTATTCCGCTCGACGAACAGGAACGGCGTGAGACCATTGCATTGCTTGGACAGATCGAGGTGGCGCTTGCCCGTATTGCGCCAATCCAGTCGGACTGCTAGTAGTCGACAGCCGGCTTATTTTTTATCGAGAGTAGTATGGCGCCATATAATCTGCCGCCATAGGATGCGAAAAATTGATCGTAAATGAAAGATGGAGTTCGATATGGCTACTTCACTAGCAGGCGGTAAAACAGCCTCCCGCCTCACCGAGCGTCTGTCCGTTGCGGACGCTGCCGTTCAAAACACACGTTTTCGCTGGCTCATTCTGGTGGGCCTTATCCTGGCGGCCGCGATGGAGGTGCTCGACACTACCATAATCAATGTGGCGCTGCCGCAGATGGCCGGAAACCTNNGGAAACCTCGGCACCACCACCCAGGAGATCGCCTGGGTTTCGACCGGCTACATCCTCTCGAACGTCGTCGTCCTCCCGATGACAGCGTTCTTAAACGGCCTGTTCGGCCGTCGCAACTATCTGGTCGGGTCGATCGTTCTCTTTACGGTCGCCTCACTGTTCTGCGGTATTTCCCACTCTCTGGCCGAATTGATCGTCTGGCGCATTCTGCAGGGAGCAGGCGGCGCGGCATTGATCTCTACCGCTCAGGCCACACTCGTGCAGGTCTTTCCACCGGAAGAGCAGACAGTCGTGCAGCCGCTGTTCCTGATGGGACTGGTTGTCTTCCCGACCCTCGGTCCCACTATTGGGGGATTCATTACCGATGCATTGAACTGGAACTGGTGCTTCTTCATGAACCTGCCGATCGGTATTCTGAGCACGATCATCGTTTTCTTCTTCCTGCATGACACCCAGCCTGCGAAGAAAGATGCGACGATCGATTGGGCTGGGATCGGTCTGCTGATAGTCGGACTCGGGTCGTTTCAGTACGTCCTGGAGGAAGGACAACAGGATGACTGGTTTTCCAGTGCGATGATTGTCCGGTTCAGCATCCTATCAGCTGTCGCCCTGGTCGCGCTTGTCGCCTGGCTGCTCTCGGAACGCAACGCGCAACCCATCATCAATCTGCGGGTTTTGACCAACAGTTCTCTTTCCGGCGGAATCGTTTTGTTCATCGCCGTCGGGTTCGGACTCTATGGAGTCAACTACCTCTTTCCAATCCTCGCACAGCAGCAGATGGGCTTGTCGCCGCTGCAGACCGGCCTCGCGATGCTCCCCGGAGGAATAGCAAGCGCAATCAGCATTGTGTTTTGCGGCGTGATGGCTGGGACCAAACTTGATGCGCGGCTTCAGACCTTATTTGGGATTTTGTTGTCGGTCATCGGTATGTGTTTGTTGTCCCGGCTTAGCTCAGGTTCGTCCTCCGATAACACCTATTGGCCGATGATCATCCGCGGAGCTTCGGTCGGATTCTTGTTCGTCCCGGTTAACCAGATGGCCATCGGCAGTCTCAGTCCAAAGGATGTCAACGAGGGCACCGGCTTGCTCGGCCTTGGCCGTCAGCTTGGCGGCTCGATCGGCGTGGCGATTATCGCGACCTGCCTGCAAAACAACGACCACATCGATCGGGCGAACCTGGTCGGCAACCTGGTTACAACGAACCCCGCATACAATGACCGTATCTCTGCTATGACCGGGACTCTGGTCGCCCACGGATACAGCCTCGCCGATGCACAGCAGGCGGCGCTCGGTCTGGTCAATCAGGTGCTTACCGAGCAAGTGTCGGCAAAAGGTTTTGACGATACCTTCGGCCTATTGCTCATTGTCAGCTTGATGATGATCCCAACCCTGCTGCTGCTCCGAGCTCCCAAGCCCGGCGCCGCCGCAGTATCAATGCACTAAAACGCAAAATGTGCGGCGACAAGTTTTAGTAGGAGGCCGGCGAGGCCTCCTGCTAAAACCATCCAGGTCGAATTAATTCGGAATTTGAAAAGGCAAGCGCAGCAAACCAGCGCAATTACGATGGTTGCCGCATCGACCAGCGCCGATTTTGCCAGCTCTATCTCGGCTCCGGCCATCAGTGCAACCGCTGCGCTGTTGATACCGTCGAGGAACGATCCAGTTATCGGCGACGACCGAATTTTCCCTACCATCGAACCGGCGGCGGCTACAAAGACAAAAGCAGGAAGAAAGATCCCGACAGTTGCAACAATGGCGCCGGTTGGACCTTTCAGCAGATATCCGATGAAGGTCGCAGTCGTAAAGACAGGACCAGGCGTAAACTGGCCGACAGCGATCGAGTCGAGCAGCTGCCTAGCCGTCAGCCAGTGCAGCCGCGTAACGAGTTCGTCCCGCAAGTAGGCGAGCAAAACATAGCCGCTTCCGAACACTGTCGAGCCAAACTTGAAGAAGACTATAAAAAGAGTGCTCAAATTCAGTACGTGCGATCCGAGCGGCAGCAGAAACGTCAGTAGCAGCGGGAAAGTGAACAGCGCCGCGATTAAGGCAATCGCCGTTTTCTGCTCAGCAATTTTTTGACCACCATGTCCCCTGGCCCAGCTAATTGAACTGGAGATGGCGCCACAGACAAAAAGAAGCAAGATCGGAACAGTTCCGAAGAAAGATAAAATCAACGCGCCGGCCGCAATCACAATCTGCTCCGGCCTTCTCAATGCGGTTCTGCCGAGCGCCCAGATAGCCTGCGCGATCACTGCGATCATCACCGGCTTGATTCCATAGAGGATGCCGCTCGACTGCATAAGGTGTCCGCAGCTGACATAGATCTTCGCGAAGACCATGACCATCAGCATCGCTGGCAGGATAAAGCATGTTCCCGCGAGGACCAACCCGGTCGCTCCAGCCTGCCGCAAACCTATAAAGATGGCAACTTCGGTAGAACTCGGACCGGGAAGAAGACTGCTCGCGCCGATTAAATCGACAAACTCTGCCTCGGAAAGCCACTGCCTGCGTTCGACGAACTCCTGGCGCATCATGGCAATATGTGCTGCAGGGCCGCCGAATGCGGTAGTTCCGAGGCGCAAAAAGATGCCGGCAAGTTCCACCGGATTAACTTTCTGCTTTTGCTCGGTTGCGGCGATATCTGTCAAGGCGATCCGGGGCCCCACGTTCGGTAAAGACTGAGATAGTAGACGCTGCTGCCTTCCCCCTGGTAGCTGTGTCCGACGGAAAAGAGCAGGCTGAGATCGGGCGTGAAGTTGAAGACGCCGCCGACATTCCAGACTGACGATTCTCGGTCGCCCGGCAGATCATAGTCGTCTGGAGCCGGCACAGGAACGCTTGCCTGTGCACCCTGAACATAAAGTTCACCACCAAGAGACAGGCTGTCGTTGAAAGTGTATTCCGTGAGAAATCCGCCGAACCCGGAGTTTCTTTGTCCTTCCTCGGAGTTCAACTCCACACCGCCGCCGGTGTCCAGAGTCACTCGGCCTTCGGTCTTCTCGATCCAGAGCGGCAGACGATACCATGTCTTGCCGTTGCCAAGGCCCTTGGACTGATCGCCTGTCGCGAGTTCAGCCATTGGGTAAAACGCTGCCTTCGGGCGGGAGCGGGTTTCGTTAATGAAACGGTATTGAATTCCGGTTTCAATATCTCCTAAGCCGGAAGCGCCGGCGCCTCCTTG
>PLAD01000078.1 GCA_003134215.1 Armatimonadota bacterium | reverse complement strand
TCGGTCTATCGAGCCGTTCGTGCTGTCCGCCGCTTCCAACTGCAGCCTCTTTTGAAATATAATCGGCGCCATCATAATTGTCGCCAGCATGAGAGTTGCCAGTACAAGTACGATTGATCGGGTCAGACGGTCTAGCTTTAGACCTCCGGCCTGCTTTTTTTCACCTGTTGTGGACGACAGGCTCCGGCGTTTGACCTGAACAATCTCGGCGAGCTTCTTGCGATTTACGCTGCTGTTTGGGTCTAGCTCTAAGGCGCGGCAATAGCGGACTATAGCGTCATCGATGCGGCCGTCTTCCCTGTAGAGATCGCCGAGCAGAGTGTGTGCATCCGGACGTAACGGCCAGCGTCGAAGAGCTCCTTCGCACATCTCGGTTGCCTGGGTCAGCTGCCGGCGAATGCGCAGCAGATTGACGTGAGCAAGCATTATGTGACATTCATCCTTGCGTGATGCCGTACGCTCACCTGTTACCGTTGCTCTGTCAATCGGCTCGGTCGGCTCTGACTTCCGTTCGATCACCGTTTCATCCGGCTCCGTGTATGATCTTTCAGTGGAGGTGGGCTCCATTCCTTATCGACCCGTATGTCCGAAACCGCCGTCTCCACGCACTGTGTCTAACAGGGTCTCCTGCGGTAGCCATTCCACCTTGACAACCGGGCAGACTACCATTTGGGCGATCCGTTCCCCGCGGTTGATTGTAAAGGCTTCGTCGGAAAGATTGATTAACAGAACGTGAACCACACCGCGATAGTCGGAATCGATCGTCCCCGGCGTGTTGACCATTGAAATACCATGCTTGCGCGCCAATCCGCTCCGAGGACGAACCTGAGCTTCGAATCCATCAGGTACCGCAATGCGGATACCCGCTGAAACTGCTGCCCGTTCACCCGGCTTTAGTACCATCGTACTATCGATGGCGGCATACAGGTCGACTCCAGCGGAACCTTCGGTCGCGTGTTGGGGCAGCGGCAAGTCACGGGCATCTTCTTCCTGGACGATCTGGATTTGCATTCATTTCGCCCCTTGCAGCAGAGACTTCAAGAGGAATAACCCGTCGCTTGAACCGAGAGATAGGTCACAAGCCCGCTCAGGATGGGGCATGAGACCAAAAACATTGAACGTTGCGTTGGCAATACCGGCAATGTTGTCCACCGAACCGTTCGGGTTGTCTTCGTCGGTTGCATACTTAAACACAATTTGCCTGGTTGCCTTGAGCTGTTCGAGAACTGCCTCGTCGCAGACATATCGTCCTTCACCATGAGCCACCGGAATCGATATCTTTTGACCTTCGGTGCATCCCCGGGTGAACGGCGTGTGAGCATTTTCGACAGTGAGATTTACATGACGGCAGACGAAGTGCTGCCCGTCGTTTCTTACGAGGGCTCCCGGAAGCAGGTGTGCTTCGCAAAGTACCTGAAACCCGTTGCAAATACCGACAACTAATCCTCCGCGACTCGCGAAGTCTTTAACCGCCTGCATAATGGGTGAAAAATTTGCGATCGCCCCGCAGCGAAGATAGTCGCCGAATGAAAAGCCCCCCGGGACGATGACGATATCCGATCCACGAAGATCCGTTGTCTGATGCCAGAGATATTCGGCTTCGACCCCTAGAACATCCTTTGCTGCATAATAAGCATCCTGATCGCAATTTGAGCCAGGAAATTGGACAATGCCGAACTTCATAAGTGTGCTCTCTATTTGGCGCTTTCCGCCGAAACAATCTCGTACTTGTAGTCTTCGATGACCGGATTGGCCAGCAGCTTCCCGCACATTTCCTTGACTTGAGCATCCAGATTTGCTGCGTCCGGGACCTGAATCTCGATATTCTTCCCGACACGAACACTCTCGATTTCCTCGTATCCCAGCGACTTCAGCGCGTTTTGTACGACCCGCCCCTGCGCATCTAATAGAGCGGGCTTTAACATAATTGAAATTTTAACAGTTGCCATTGTTCTTCATCGTTCCTTGTCCTCTTGTCGTCCACTTCCATAATCCCATCTTACCAGTTCCACATCACGGGATTGCTGTCAAGATGGTCCGTCACCTTTCGGCCGATCTTATCGATAGTCGCAAGATCGTCTTCTGTTAGCTCGACATCGGCTGCTTTTGCGTTCTGTACCGCCTGTTCCGCCGTCCGGGCCCCGACTATCGCAGATGTCTGCGGTTGCGCTATTAACCAGGCGAGAGACAGTTCACCCAGCGAAACTCCGTATTTATCGGCGATGGGCTTCAGTTCATCTACTGCATCCAGGGCGCGGTCGAAATTCTCGCCCGAAAACAATTTGTTCTTCAACCGGACATCGCCTGGCTGGAAAACGTGGTCGCGGCCGAATTTGCCCGTCAGCAGTCCTTGTGCAAGCGGCGAGTAAGCTATTACCGAAAGACTGTGTTCAACCGCATAGGGAACGACATCAGTTTCGATTTGTCTCCAGAAGAGGCTATACGGCGGCTGCACCGACTCTATTCGGCCAAACTTCTCTGCATCGGCGATCTGCATTGCTGTAAAGTTCGAAACACCGATCGCTCGAATCTTCCCCGCATCTTTCATCGAGTTTAACGCCGACATCGTCCCTTCGATCGGAACAGAATCATTTGGCCAATGAATCTGATAAAGGTCGATACGGTCGGTCTTTAAGTTCTTTAGCGACCGATCGCACGCTTCGATAACCTCGTCATGTTTCAGATGAATTGGGGCTACTTTGGTTAGTATTTGTACATTGTCGCGAACATTGGAAAGTGCCGAAGCCAGGATCTGTTCACTGTGACCGCTGCCGTACCATTCGGCGGTGTCGAACGTTGTAATTCCTGCTTCATAAGCGGCTTTATGGGCTGCGATTGTCTCGCTGTCATCAATTCCAACCCAACCGTCCTTGCCGGATTGCCAACCTCCGAAGATAATCGGCGTGATTTGAATATCGGTCTTACCCAGGGGGCGACGTTTCATCTAACACTCTCGATCTAGCCGGGCTCTGTTGTATGTCAACCGGCAAGCCAATTTTATAGCATTATACATACCCGCCGCAGCTAAATAGTCGGCGCACGCTCTCTGTCATCGTCCGTGATTTTTCTAAAAGCGATCCTCTCCGGTGCGAGGGTGTTCAGCCAGTAGAGCGAAGCAAGATCGACTGTATTCTTATTCGGGTGAACCTCTTTGAATTGTTGATTTATCTCGTCCAGCGTCTGTGCAAGTCTGCCGATCCTTGCGTCCTCTTGAAATAGACTGGCCGAGAGATCTCCCGGAGCGAGCAGGTCGCTGAACGCGACGCCGACCTTCTTTGGAACATAATCTGCCGGCAGTCGCGGACGGTCCGACCAGAGCTTTCTAAATACGGGCAGCCAGGTCAAAAGGTCGGATGCTGCATCCAAACTCCCGCTCTCCGCCGTCCATTTGTAACTCCGCATCCCGTCACCCTGAAACGATACCGAAATGTGCAGACGGCGAGCGAAACGATTCTTTATTCTTAGCCGACCGGCAGCCTTCCCGAGCAGTCTCAAAAGAACAGCCTCCGCACCGGCAGTGGAGCGGGAAAGGGGATCCATAACATGTGAGTTGCTGACCATTTTCGGAGCAGGCTCCGTCTGGCAGGCATAATCCGCATCCGTGCTTCCACGGATCATGTGCCACCATCGCCGTCCGACCACGCCGCCCCAGACTGCGCTTAGCTCAAGTTCGGATGCACCGTAAAGCTGACGTACCGTGTGTATTCCTGCGGCCTGCAGCTTTACATGCATGCGGCGCCCAATACCGGGCAGGTCTCTCAATGTAATTCCGTCAAACGCCCGCGGCAAGTCCTCCGGCCGGATAATCGTCAGGCCGTTTGGCTTGTACAAATCCGAGCCGACCTTGCCTAAAAATATATTCGGTGCGATACCAATCGACGATGTCATGCATTCACCAAGTGACGAGCGCAGTCGATTTTTGAGCAAGAGCGCCAATCGCACTGCATCTGCTGGGCGCGATTCATTAGCCCAAAGTCTGCAGGCGATCTCATCCACC
>PLAD01000220.1 GCA_003134215.1 Armatimonadota bacterium | reverse complement strand
CGTTTTACGTATGGTTCTATGCCGCCGCGCCGCCGATTTCCTTGGCTGTAAGTTTCGCCTGCGTATTAACGGCGTCAATCTATAAAGCTCATGCAGCCGCCTCGATAAGCGACGGCTGCGTCGGTCGACCGGTGGCGTCAGGTCTTATGTGCAAGCCACAAAACGCCGTTGTAGATAATCTGCTGCACCTCAGAAATATGGTAAGTTGGATAAGTTTCGTGCCCCGGCCGGAAGTAGAAAACTCTCCCGACTCCTTTTCCTTGCCCAACGCCCTTACCAGGTCCTGACTGGAATTCTGGATCGATTCCTTTTCCGACAGTTGTGACAAACGATGGAAAATACTCTCCTCCCAGCGGAAAATATGACTGGAAAATCAACGCCTCATAGGGAGGAACATCGAAGGGAGTTCCGTACATTTCTTCCTGCTCTATTGTGAAACTTGTCACTCCGGCTGCAATAGGATGCTTTGGCGCCGCGACGGTAAGCTCTTCCGTGTCTGCAGGGTCATCGTTTTCTCGCCATCCGCCCTTTAAGTGTCCCGTAGCGCCAAGTACTGCTTTAAATGCCTTTGAATAGTGTGCAGAGTGCAGCGCCAGAAATCCGAGCCCATCCTCGTGAACTGCCTTACGCACGATCTCCGCCGTCTCGTCGCTCACTTCTCCGTGCCGAGCATGGCCCCACCAGATAAGGACATCCGTTTCTTTAAGAACTTCTTTGGTGATACCCTGACTTTCGTCATCAAGCGATGCCGCTATTGCGGTGACTTCGCCTTTTCCTAAGCTGTTAAGCGCATCTGTGATAGTTCCGCGCAGATTGTTCGGGTAAATATCTTTGGGGACGCTTTGTTTATTCTCATCCCATACTAAAACACGTATCTTACTCATCTTTGTCTCCCTATAGACCTGAATTTCAAGCTACTCGCCGCCGGAGCCGACTCCGGGTTCGGTCATTTTATACGGGTCCAGCAGATCTTCAAGTTGATCGGCCGGCAATATCGATTCACTGACACAAATGTCTCTAACAGTGCGGTTTTCGTCCACGGCGCGCTTCGCCAGCTTCGCTGCGTTGTCATATCCGATAACCGGTGCCAGAGATGTCACCATACTCATCGACCACTCTACCAACGACTCCGCCCGGGCTTCGTTAACCGTCAAACCAATAATCGCCTTTTCAGTAAAAGCTTTCACTGATGCCGCCAAAAAAGTGAGCGACTCAAGCGAATTTCGCGCCATCACCGGGAGCATGACATTAAGGTCCAGGTTCCCATGAGTGTTGGCCAGGGAGACCGTAACTCCATTGCCGATTACTTGCGCACACACCATTATCAACTGTTCCGCCATCACCGGATTTACCTTGCCTGGCATAATTGACGAACCGGGCTGAACGGGCGGCAGCTTCAATTCGCCGAGACCGCAGCGGGGACCGCTGGAAAGCCAGCGTACATCATTCGCAATTTTTAAAAGCGACGTAGACACAGTTGCAAGCTGATTTGACAGTTCGACCAGCCCGTCCTGAGAACCCTGTGCCTCGAAGTGATTTTTCGCCTCCACGAATGCTAGGGAGTAGCGAGATGCTAACTCTGATGCGACCGCACTACCGAAACCCACCGGAGAGTTGATTCCTGTTCCGACGGCCGTACCCCCAATAGCAAGCTCCAAGAGACGAGGCTGTACTGAATTGAGCCGATCGATCGAAAGCTCTACCTGCCTTGCCCAGCCCGATACTTCCTGGCCCAACCGAATAGGCGTAGCATCCATAAGATGCGTTCGGCCGATCTTGACGATCTTATCCCAGGCGGCTGCCTTTTCCTCCAAAGCGTCGTGCAATGATGTCAGAGCGGGGATAAGGTCTCGGTTTAGCACGACCGCGGCAGCGACATGCATCGCGGTCGGTATAACGTCATTTGAAGACTGGCTCTTATTGACGTGGTCATTCGGATGGATCGGCGTCTTGGAACCGATCACCCCGCCCGCGAGCTCTATTGCCCGGTTGGAGATCACCTCGTTGGCGTTCATATTGCTGGATGTGCCGGATCCCGTCTGGTAAATGTCAACCACAAACTCCCCGTCAAGCTTCCCGCTGATGACATCGGCGGCCGCACTCTGGATGAGCTTTTTCTGTTCTGCAGTTAGTAAGCCTTGCTGAAAATTCACCTCAGCCGCCGCAAATTTCACGGCGCCGACGGCTTCTATTAAAGGACGCGGAAATCTAATCCCAGAAATTGGGAAATTGGCCACCGCCCTGGCGGTCTGCGCTCCGTAGTAGGCGTTGCTAGGTACCGAAAACTCCCCCATCGAGTCTCTTTCGATTCGATAATCAGTCATTATGTTGTCTCCTTGTGTCCGACACAGCCTGTATTAAAACTGTAGGCGGCATTGGTGTTACTTTCTAACGTCTGCGACAATCTGGTAAGAAAGAACCGCAAGTTCTTGCAGGAAAGAGACATTTCTTACCACGACACGGTCCGAAACCTTGAGGATAATCGGTGCAAAATTGAGCAACGCGCGAACACCAGCGGCCGCCGCGTTTTCAGCAACTGCCTGAGCAGCACTTGCCGGAACCGCAATAATCGCGATTCTGGCACGAAGGAGGGCGTTGTTTTCTTTGAGGGTTCTAACATCTAGGATGTCCAGGTCGAATATTGTCGTCCCAATCTTATGCGGACTTGAATCGAAAACACCGACAATATTGAAATGGTGCTCGCCGAGCCCTGGATATCCGACGAGCGCTGATCCAAGGTTTCCCGCGCCAATGACAATGACCGACTGGTCCCGGTCAATCTGCAGAATCCGTGCGATCCTCGTCTGCAGTTCGACTACGTTATATCCGACCCCAGGCTTACCGAACTCCCGGAAGTAGGAAAGATCTTTCCGGAACTGCGCCGCATTGATTCCCGTCTGTCGTTCCACCTCTGTCGAGGAAATGGTGTCGACATTCGATGCCTCTAGGTCGATCAAATACCTGAGGTAAGTGGCTAACCGTTCGAGAGTTGGAATTGGTACCTTTGGAGCTGAATTCACTGTCTGCGATCTGTTGCAGGACGGCCTGCGACTTTGTGAAAAATATTACAAACATTATACAAGTTCACAATCGGGAGCGTCAAGAGAGATTTGTCTGGGACGGCAGTCTGCTTCCGTAACCGCCGCAGGTGCACTTTCTTATTGCGAGGGATTCGCCCACCAAGTGCTCGTAAAGCAGCTCTCCAATTCGGAGTCACTGGTAAGAGTTTCTATTTCAAACCCGGGATTTTGCAAAGCCGTCCGATCGATCTGTCCGTCAAACACCAGGATGTCGCTGCTGGTTGCGGTGGGAAGAGGCGGAGTCGCGGGAGGCGTTGTTGGAGGGACAAGACACCGTGTCTCGATTACTTTTACATCTGCCGACGTCCATTTTTCACCTGCCAAGATGCCTACAAGCAGACTGTTCTTCAATATTGCTGATTTAGAGTTACCGGTCGCGCCGATCAGACGATCCAAAAAAGTTATTGCCAGAGTCCCGCTGGACGGAAGCTCTTCGACATTCGTCACCTCTAAGTTTTGTGAGGACAGGGTTTTGTCACTGTTCATGGCGTCGAGCAGCGACTGTTCCACAGCATCCCGGATAACGGCGGTCTGCAGCGTTTGCGCGGTGGCTGCCGGCGCCGTCGGAGACTGGAGTATGATCGGGTCAAGATTGATTGTTCGGTCTATCGAGACGTTCGTGCTGTCCGCAGCTTCCAACTGCAGCCTCTTTT
>PLAD01000124.1 GCA_003134215.1 Armatimonadota bacterium | reverse complement strand
TTTTCATCGTGCCGAAGGCGCGGCTTCGACACGACAAAGTGCCGAGGGCGCGTCTTCGACACGACAAAGTGCCGAGGGCGCGTCTTCGACACGACAAAGTGCCGAAGGCGCGTCTTTGACACGACAAAGAACGCCTTTCTTGCGTTGGTTAGGTGATGGCCTTCCCATCCGGATTTCTGGATGAGCTGCGTGCCCGAACCCCGATGGCCGCGCTCGTCGGCCGTCGGGTCAAGCTGACCCGGTCCGGCAAAAACTGGAAAGGCTGCTGTCCGTTTCACAATGAAAAGACGCCGTCGTTCTACGTTTATGAGGACGGCTTTCATTGTTTCGGCTGTGGCGCGCATGGCGACTCGATCAGCTTCGTCATGCGAACGCAAAAGTCTGACTTCATCGATGCGGTGACGCAGTTAGCCACCGAGGCGGGGCTGGAGGTGCCGAGGCAGACCGCGTCGGAGGCGGCGAGCCAGCAGCGGTGGGATGATTTGCATGGCGTTCTGGCTGCCGTGCAGGCGGCCGACCAGGGCATCGGTGTTGTGCTCTTGCTCGATCCACATGGCATCGGTTGGACTGAGGGGCAAACTTGTTGCGGCATCACTTTTTAAGTGATAGGTTTCCGGGATTGAATCGCGCACGGGGGATTCTGAAAATGTGAAGTCGTGCAGGTAGTCGATCCGTTCTATTCCGGCGGTTTGGCGCAGTTCGCCGATTCGGCCGAGGCGGACGTAGACTTCGCCGCAGCAGCCGGACTTCATTTCCCCTATTAACTCCAGCAGCGCTTCTCGGCCGGTGTCCATGAGGGAACGGGTGAGGAGCAGGGTCATTGTGGGACGTCCTAGCTGGCGCCAATGACGACGGATATAGGTGAGTTCGCCGCGCATTTGGGAGACCAGGAAGTGCTGGTCGAGCATGAGATAGAACTTTTGCGCATCGAGGAAGGATGGCAAGAAGAGCATCGGCTGGCCGCAGATTTGAAAAACCTTCGATGTGGTGAGGCTTCGCAGACGGCGAACGGGGCGGCCGGTCAGGCCGATACTGTCGTTGCGGCCTATCTGGTTGTAGGCAAGGCTGAGCTCTCCGGCTCGGCGCACCTGGATTGGCTCGATCTGTTTGGGAGTCTGTGTGCTGACTCCCTTGGCTTCGAGTTCGAACTGCAGGGATTCGTCCTCGGCCAGCAGGGCGATTTGGACCACCGGTTCGCGGTTCGCGCCGACATGGAGTCGCCGTCCAAGCGGGTCGATTGCGCTGGCTTCGAGCAGGCCTTCGTCGATCATTTGCGCTAAGTAGTAGAGGCTTTGCGCCCAAACTAACGGGAGATTCGCATTTGCGACACGCTTTTGCGACTGTGGGTTTTGCCGTTCGGCATCAACAGAAGCTTTGGGCACATAGTACAGCTCCGGGAGCAGTAGGATGCCGTCCTTTTCCACAAGGATGGATTCGATGCGCTGCCGGTACATATCCACTGCAACTTCGTCGCCGGTGAAGAGGGCGTCAAGGAGCAGGTAGACGAAAAACAGCGGCCATTCGCATTCGATATTTTCGAACTGCTTGAGCTCCCACGGCTCGTAGTGCAGCCGGCCGACATCCTCTTCCGTGGTCTGGTGGCCGTCGCGGAGGAACCTTTTGCAGCCGTATTTGCCGAGAAGCTTCTCTGTGACACGTGACCGGGTAAGGTCGGCAAGGTCGGCGTTTTCGATGGCGAAGGCGGGGTAACCGACAATGCTGAGCAGGGCGGCATCGACTTCTTTTGAACTGGATTCCCAGGGCAGAAGGGATTCCAAAGTGATTCGCGACCGAGCAATCTCGTCGGACAGCACGTGGAGGACCGACGCCTGGCTTCCGCGGACACCGAAGAGGTCGAGGCCGCTGAGGGCTTCAAGGGCGGCTTTGGCCATGCCGACGGAGCTTGAATTGAGCTCAGGTTCGCCGTGGTTGATCTTGTTTCCGCGCTCCCAGATGCCGTAGTCGGGGATACGGTAGGCTCGTCCGATGTAATAGACGAGGTTTTGGACGAAGTTGACCTCGTCGATGGTGTAGACAATGGACAGGCCGCTGGCGGTCATCTGGCCGAGCATCAGCAGGAAAATGGAGGTGGCATCGATCTGCAGGTGTCCCCATTCGTCATCGCCGACCACGGTTGCGCCGGTGCGGGTGTCGTATTTGGCGTGCAGGGCATCCAAAGGCGACTGGGTCTGTTTGAAGCGCTCTACCTTCGGCGATTGCCGCATCATAGCAGACAGTAAGCCGCGCATGGTTTTTACGACGCTTTGTTCAAGTTCGTAGGTTCGGCCGCGGTCCCAGTCGACTTTGCGGTAGGCGATACCGAGGCCCCAGACGGCGAGGATGCTGTAGACATTGTCACGAACCCAGGCATCGGTGTAGTTGCCGTGGGCGTTGACTGCGGTGCTGGCGGGCATGAGGCCGCTGATGGCATCCTGGCGGCTGAGCAGGACCCGCTTAATAAGCTGGTAATAGTGGTCGAGGCGCTCGTCGATGGTGCCGCTCGCATAGTGCTGCGAATGGGGATGGGGAGCACGGGTTGGTGTACGTTCTTTGATGTCCATGAAGCTTCCGAAAACAGCATGCATGACAAGAACGTCGGCAGTGACGCACTTCAGTTAAGGAACTGTTCGAAGGGTAAGTTTACCATATTTCTGCTCACCCCCGGCCCCTCTCGTTGCTCGTCCCTCGCTGCCAAGAGGGGTGCGAGGGACTCACCTCTGTTTTTGTTCGCTGCGTTTATAGCAGCGAAATGTCCGGTTGTGTCCGGTTTTTTGGTGTTTTAATTTTTCTCATGTCCGAATTTGTCCGGTTTATCGGTTAGTGTAGATTTTTTCGGTTGATTCGGTGGGGGCTGGGCCGTAGACTAGGTGGCCTTTGATTTGTTGGCGCTCCAGTTCCTTTGTTTTCATGATGATTGCGTTTTCGTAGGCGAAGTTCATGCAGGTGTAGGTGAAGCCTTCTTTGCCATCCAGAAAGCCGCCTTTGAAAAGGTAAAGGTAGAGAAATTTGACAAATGGCCGGCCGGGCATTCGGTAGTAGATCTCTTTTTGGTGGTGGCGTCGTTCATGGAAGTCCGGGGCGGAAAACGCTTTTTGCAGGCTGAAGCCGGCTTTCTTTCTTCGGTTCTCGACGATCTGTTGGGCTTCCATGGTGCTGTAACGGTTGTGGCGGTTGATCCAGTGGGCGAGGCCTTTGCTGAAGAAATAGTGGTCCAGGTAGCCGGGTATCTGGCCGACCGGGCCGTTTGGGATGTTGACTGCGTTGATTAGCCGTTCCCAGCGCATGTGTTTGTGTTTGAACAGTCGCTGATAAAAGGACGTCGCCTGGACATGTTTGAGCCAGCGGCCGTTCATAAAGTCGCGGCGCTGGATGCGATAGGAAACGAACTCGCGGCCGCTTGTTACAGCTTCTTCTACACTTTGGACCAAACCGGCGGTCATACGTTCGTCGGCGTCGAGGTAGAACACCCATTCATACTGGAAGTCGAGGTGCTCCATGGCCCAGTTCTGGTGGGTGGACTCGTTATCGTAGACACGCTGGGTGACTGTTGCACCGGCGGCTTGCGCTATTTCTACGGTGCGGTCGTCGGAGTAGGAGTCGAACACGTGGACATCGTCGCACCACGAGACCGATTCCAGGCATCCTGGCAGGTCTTGCTCTTCGTTTTTAGTTAATATGAGTACTGAGACCGGTATCGCCATCCTATCACCTGCTTGCTTGCTGCAATTGACAGCAAAAACCAACGTTAAAAGCACCAGGACGGGATACAGCTAAATTCGCCTGATAATATTGTTAACCGTGCCTGAATTATACATCCGTCTGCAAAAAATAAGCCAACAAGCGGTAAGTTCGCAAAAATATATTTTACGTACAAATAAAGAATGGTAATACTGTATTAACTTGCTTGCTTGGCATGATATTTGCTAGAATTGCTTTGCGCTCCTTGAAAGTTGTTGTTTTTCGACGAGCTTGGCATGGATGAAGTTTCCGTGTTATTAATGTCATTAACGTTGTAAGCGAATCGCTCCACCGGCGCCCGGGGAAATTCTAAGTACCGGCGCCACTACTTTTGCAGATTTTCTCAGGTTAACAACTACTCATGCGCATCTGCATATTAAACGAATTTTTCTACCCCGATCTCACCGGCGGCACCGGCACTGTGCTTTCGGAGCTGGCTGAAGAGATTAAGCTCGGATATCCGCATGTCGATATCGATGTGATCACCAGCCGGAACATGTACCGCGACAACGGCGCCAAGCCGGCGGCGTTCGAGGATTGGAACGGGATCAAGATCACCCGGCTGCCCAGCCCTAATCCGGCTGGTAAAGGAATCGTCGCCCGCCTCTTTGCGAATTTCGTCTTCAGTACCAAGGCCTTTTTCTGCATCGTCTGGCGCAAGTACGATGTCTTGCTGGTCACGACTGCTCCCCCAACCGCCCCGATTACGGCTCTTCTGCTGAAGTGGATTAAGGGACTTCCGTACGTCTACACGGTCTACGACCTGGAGCCGGACCGCGCGTTTGTGATGCAGGTGACATCCCGCAGCAACCCGGTTGCGAAGGTTCTCTCCGCTCTGCAGAAGCAGTGGCTGAAACATGCGCTTAAGATCGTTGTTCTCGGGCGATGCATGCAGGAGTATGTTTCGAAGACCTACGATCTCCCGCTCTCCAAGTTCGAGGTGATCCCGATTGGCGCGGATGAGAAGCGTATCACTATGCGCGGCCATGACAGCGCGTTTCGCAAAGCGCACAACTTGCACAGCTTTGTGGTTCTGTATTCCGGAAACTTTGGACGCTACCACAATTTCGACACCATTCTCGATGCCGCGAAGCAGCTTCACGCTGAAGGCGAACCGATTACGTTCGTTCTGGTGGGCGGCGGAGCGCAGGAAGCGAAGATTATTCGACGAATCAGGGATGAAAAGATAGGGAATGTGGTCGTACTGCCATTTGTTGCGTTGGACGACTACTCCGACTTACTTTCCAGTGCGAATGTATCGCTGGTGACTCTCGAACCAGGGCTTGAGGGAGTGTGTGTCCCCAGCAAGTTTTACAGCATATTGGCGTCGGGCCGGCCGACGATCGCGATGATGAGCGCTACCAGCGAGGTAGCGAGAGTGCTGAGCGAAGCCGACTGCGGAATCCAGATCGACCAGGGCGCAACCTGGAAGCTGGTAGAGACATTGAAGTGTCTCTACAGCGAACCGGAACGCCTGGCGCGCATGGGCGAAAATGCCAGGAACGTGCTGCTGGAGAAGTACACGACAGCGGTGTCGGCGGAGAAGTATTATGAGGTGTTCGGGTCGACGCTTATCTCCGAGACAGCATTGAAGCCGATTGCCGCTTCCCAGGTTTCGCCAGTTGTCGCTGACTCAGTAGCAGTGGTCGATGACGGGACGCTTTCAGAAGAGCAAGTCGCCCGATAGTCCCTCGATTGAAATCGGGGCT
>PLAD01000177.1 GCA_003134215.1 Armatimonadota bacterium | reverse complement strand
ACAACTGCGAGAGGAAGACTACTTAAATGCCGTCTTTACGATTGGGCGTGATTGGTTTCGGAGAACGAGCTCGTCACATGGTGAAAATTATGCTGCGCGAAGACTCCACTGCGCGGCTCACTGCGATTGCTGATCCACGAAGCCAGGCGCTGCGTCCGGAGCTAGCAGCGGAAGAATCCGGTTTGACGGATGGCGTGTCATTTTACGATACGGCTGACGAAATGCTCGATAACGAACGACTGGACGGTGTGATTATCGGAACGCGCTGCAGTCTGCATGCCGCGATGGCAGTCAAGGTACTGCAAAGGAATATCGGTCTATTTCTCGAAAAGCCGATAGCGACGACGATGCAGGATTTGCTTTCCTTGAAGGCAGCAGCAAGGCCTAATGTGGTTGTGTCGTTCCCGTTGCGTGTTTCGGCGATTGTGCGACTGGCAAGCAAGATCATCGCCGAGGGACACATCGGTTCGGTTGAGCATGTACAAGCCTGGTGCGATGTCCCTTATGGAGCGGTTTACTACCAAGGTTGGTACCGGGATGAGAACGAGACGCACGGTATGTTCCTGCAAAAGGCCAGCCATGATTTCGATTACATCAATTGCCTGCTGGATAACAGGCGGCCTACGATGGTTGCGGCAATGAAGTCGAAACAAGTATTCCAAGGAAATCACACGGCCGGCCTTTCCTGTATGAACTGTGTCGAGAAAAAGACTTGTTTCGAAAGCCCTTACCAGTCGTCGCGTGAGTTTCCGTTGTCGCTTGATACCCCATCAAAGGATATGTGTGCTTTTGCCGTTGATACAGGCAATGAGGATTCTGGAAGCGCCCTGATTATGTACGACTCCGGTTTGCATGTTTCATATAGTCAGAATTTTTATTCCCGGAACAAGGCGGCGACGCGCGGGGCTCGACTGATCGGCTACCTGGGAACAATTGAGTTCGACTGGTTTACAGAGTCATTGAAGGTCATGTATCACCAGGACAAGCGGGTAGAAACGCACGTCTTCGATCCAACCAACGATCACGGGGGCGGAGATCAGAAGCTGGCAGCAAATTTTCTGCAGGTAATTCGCGGTGAGGCGCCGTCAATCTCGTCAATGGACAACGGCCTGCTAAATGGACTGGTATGCATTAAAGCTACGGAATCTGCAATCACTCATCAATTTGAGAAGATCGAATTTCCGGACGACGGGTCGAAATCGGGCTCGGTTTCGGATTTAAACCGGACGAGTGGTTCGACGAAGAGTTTAACGCTGATCTAAGACGGGCACCCGCCCAAGAGAACCGCGAACGATAAGTGTAGTCGTCAAGACTCGAATGGCAGGGCCGGACCTTTCAGCGATCATATCTGTCAGAAGCTCCATTGCCGTCCGAGCAACAGAAGGAAGATCGATGGATATTGTAGTCAGCGGCGGACTGACCAGCGCGGCGAGATCGATGTCGTCGTGCCCGACAATCGAAACATCCGCGGGAATTCTTAGGCCAAGGTGCTGAGCGGCTTGAACTGCGCCCGCAGCTAAGATATCCGTTCTTGAGAGCAGCACGGTCGGACGACTCTCGCGAGGTCGATTGAGTAGTTGTAGAGCCGCATTGTAGCCTTGCTGCTGTGAAACGCCGGCTTGAATAATCAATTCCGGTGTAAGAACGAGGCCGACGCCGGCGGCGAGATCGGTCATGTTATCGGAAGGATTGTCGCTGCGAATATAACCGAGCCTTTTGTGTCCCATCGCGGCAATCTGCTTGAGTGCATCTCTAACACCGGACTGCACATCGATCTGAACATATGACGTGGACGCTGCCAGTTCAGTAGGGTAAGTGTCCGAAATGACAACTGCTGGAGTGTGCCCGTACGCAGTCAGTGATTTGATGTCGCTCAGTGTGGTCTCTGCGCCGGCAACAATAATTAAGCCGTCCACCGCAGGCACATCGGCCTTAGATTTGTTATGGTTGCCGAGATGCAATAGAAGATCGAAGCCATGTGCTCCGGCCGTAGTTTCCAGGCCGCGCGCAAGTTCGACGAGATATTGATCCGAAAGAATCTGGGTGTTGTAAGGGCATTCCAATTGAATTAGGTGCGTCCGGCCCGTCGCGAGATGCCTAGCATTCGGGTTTCGTGAAAACCCGAGGAGCTCTGCTTTTTCAAGGACGTACTGCCGCGTTTCCGCACTTACTTCGGGACGGTCATTCAGGGCTCTGGAGACGGTGCCTATACTCAGGTTAAGGCGTTTCGCGAATTCTGTAATATTCATGAAATGATTGGACGCTCGGGTGCTTGTAAACGGTAGTACCACAAATGCTGACGTCTGTTACAGCATCTCGTTCGAACGCGGACAGAAAAATGAAGTGTCTATGTTATTAGGAAACAAGTCTATCCGCCGAATATTCAGTTTACCCGCAACTGCGGGGAGACGCATTGATGGACTCTGCGTAATCATCATCATGGCCCTAATGGCTTCTGCTTCATGGGGCGCAGCCCAAAGTGCAGCGGCGAAAGCAGCCGATGACCTCGTGCCAAATCGAGGGTTCGAGCAAAGCGCGCCTTCGGCCGGCGGCGTATCGACAGCACCTGGCTGGAACCCATACGGAACCGGATACGCTGTAGTCAGTGACCAACATCGAGAGGGCGGCCAATCCATTTGCTGCAAGATCAGTCAGCCGAATATCACCTCGGGCGCTTTCTGTACGCTGGTCATCGGACAGACAAAGGTGCAGCCGATAGTGATCTCGGGCTGGAGCAAGTCGAATTCGGTCGACGGTGAAGCCGACCCAGACTATTCGATCTACGCGGACATTACCTACGCTGACGGCAGTTCGCTCTGGGGGCAGAACATGCCCTTCGATGTCGGAACGCATAGTTGGGAACGGCGCCGTCTTATTGTTCTTCCATCGGAACCGATCCGCTCTATCAACCTTTACGCTCTCTTTCGAAATCATCAGGGAACCGTTTGGTTCGATGATTTCTCTGCAACTACCTCGGCTCCTGACTCTCTCTTTGACGGACAGATCATTACGCCGCCTTCGCTGACCGGCGGCAGAAAATCCGGCTGGTTCATAAGGGATGTAGGCGACGATTCTCCCATTACGGCTCTTGCAGCCCATGGAACGACCCTGGGAATTCAATCATCGATCAGTCACTCGGCTGCAGCAGGCGGGGCTGCCGTACTTACGATCCGGAACAAATCGGCGGTCGATCGCGCACTCACTGTCTATTATGTGCAGCGATTCGATAAGCCGAACACGGTGTGGTACGACAATATAAGGCAGTGTCGGCCGGCAATCGGCGGTGGTGAGTTTAGCAACCTCACGCAAGTCAGTGTCGGCGCAACCGGAACTCTGTCGATTTATCCGTTCGGCTGCGTCACCGGCACTGGTGCCGGGGAAGCTCTCGCGGTGCCTCCGCAATATGAACCGCGTGTCGCAAGGATCATATATAATGCGACCTACCGTTTATTGTTCGCGGCGTTCGATATCGCGCTTCAGCCCGTGCAGTCCCACTCGAAGCATGTGTCCGCCACAGTCGGCGTCGCGTCATTCGCGGTAAATCCGACTTGGGGTTTTCGAGACGCAGCGTCACGCTTCTATGAGANNTTTCCCAGACGCTTTTATCGTTCGATCGCACGTGAACGGTATATGGATGCCTTTCACCGATCCAGCGACTGTCCAAAATGCCTCGAGCTTTCACTTTGGATATCATGAAGGCGACAACAGCGTCGCCGCCGACCGGGCAAGCGGCATACTTTCCTTTCATTATGTCGAACCAATGACCTACTGGATGGCTATGTCTCCCGAGACGCCTCGAACGTACGATGCCGCATGCGCCTATGTCCAACGGCTAGCACACCAAGCGCCCGACCCAGTTGCACGACGTGAGGCGCAGGCAGTATTGACGTCCGGCAGTGAAGACGAAAATGGAAAATTCAACGTCTCTTTTCGAGACGCGCCCTGGTGTAACGGGGCGGTTTGGACGCTCGATCCCAACCCTGCTTTGCCGCACGCTGACGGGGAGTGGACAAAAGCTATGTTGAATCAGATCGGGTCGGCTGGAAGTAGCGAAACGCTAAGCCCATCTGGAGAGTATCTGGACTCACTTGAGATGATGGCCGATGTTCTCGATTACCGTCCCGAAAGCCTGAATGCGGCAACATTGCCCTTGACGTTTGCAACGGATGTCAATAAACCGGTCGTACCGACCTGGTTTTCCGTTTACGAGGCTGCTGATACGCTCGCGAGATCTCTCCATAAACAGCATAAGCTCATTATGGCGAATACGGTCCCGTGGAGGTTCGGTGCGTTTACATCGCTCCTGGATGTAATGGGCACAGAAACCAATATGTTCGACAGCGACGGAAATTGGGCGCCGGAGTCGGACGCAGTGATGGACCTCAGGCGCACACTGTCCTTTCGTAAGCCCTATCTGCTGCTGCTGAATACAGACTTTGCGAAGGTCTCGTACACTGGAATGAGTTTGTACTTTCAGAGATGTCTGTTTTACGATATCTATCCCAGCATGTTCAGCGCGGATGCCTCCGATGCACCTTACTGGAAAGATCCAACGCTATACAACCGAGATCGTCCCTTATTTGAACAGTATATTCCAGCGCTTAAGACGCTCTCTTCGGCAGGGTGGGAGCCGGTTACGGATGCGGTGTCCAACAACTCTAATGTTTGGGTGGAGCGATTTGGCGGCCAGCTTTTCACAGTCCTTAATCCGCAAAGTACGCTTACTGTTACAACGGTCTCAATCGATGTCGACTCTCTATATCCCAGTTATCACGCACGACAGCAGCGTTATATAGTGTGGAATGTAGTTTCGCACCAAAAGGTCTGTATCCTTTCCGCCGTCAATCATTTTTCAGTACCGTTAAGCTTGCAGCCTTCACAGACGGTCGTATTAAGGTTGCTGCAACAGCCTCGCAAACTAGGATAGTTAATGATAGAACCAAGGAAAAAAATCGATGACTACAAACTTACAAAAAAGCATAATAACTTTCGTGCCGGCAGTCCTTACATGTCTGGCGGTTCTGGCGAATGGCTCGCCGACTTTGGCACAAGCGCAGCATCTTGCGAATCCCTCTTATTTTTATCCGGGCCAATATTGGAAGCAGCTTGAAGCAGCCGCTCCAATAGCAGGGCTTGCAATAATGAATCCAAATAGCGGCTCAGGAACCGCCTTGAATACCGACTACGTGACGGAGGTGAAGACTGCCCAGGAAAAAGGTATCGCAGTGATCGGCTATGTCGACACGGCCTATGCCAAGCGCTCCCCGGACCTGGTCGCGGCGGACATAAAAAACTACTTCACCTGGTACCACGTCGACGGAATTTTCTTCGATGAGGCGTCCAACTCGGCATCTGATGTACCGTACTACAAGACCTGCTACCAGCTGGTCCACGGTCTTGACAGCAAAGCGACGGTTGTTCTCAATCCTGGCACACCGACCGACGAAGGCTACATGAAAGCGGCAGACATCATTGTCACCTTTGAAAGTACATATACTGACTACGTCAATAACTTTGTTCAAGCACCGTGGGTGACTTCATATCCCCCCCGCCGTTTCTGGCACATCGTCCTCGGTACAACAACGGTAGACGATCTGCAGAAGGCGATATCCCTGAGCAAGTCGCGTAACGCGGGATGGTTTTATGCAACAACCTACGCCCCGCCGGCGAATCCTTACGATACTCTTCCAACCAATCCGTATTGGCATGATGAATTAACATGGATAAGTCAGAAATAGGACAGGGACTGACTGGTAGTGCCGGTGAGACCAAAACAATGAAAAAACAGTGGCATGGGTATGCGTTTATCAGTCCGTGGCTCATCGGGTTTCTCATCTTTACGGCGTATCCTTTTCTGAGCAGCGTTTACCTGTCGTTTACTCGCTACAACATCGTCCAGGCGCCTGTCTGGGTGGGGCTCGCAAACTACCATGCGTTGTTGACACAGGACCCGCTGTTTTGGAAGTCGCTTGGAGTGACACTGCGTTTCGCGGGCCTTTCCGTTCCCCTTGGTATTGTCGCAGGAGTTGCGCTTGCACTTCTGCTCAATCTCAACATTCGGGGCATCGGCGTTTACAGGACCATTTTCTTCCTTCCTTCGATCGTGCCGACAGTGGCGAGCTCTGTCGTATTCCTCTGGCTGCTTAATCCAGATATTGGATTAATTAATCGAATCCTCGGGGCGTTTGGAGTTACCGGTCCGGAGTGGCTTGAGAGCCCGCAATGGGCGCTTTGGAGTTTGGTGGGCCTTTCGCTGTGGGGGATCGGCGGAAGCATGGTCATCTACCTTGCCGGGCTTAAGGATATTCCGGCGTACCTATATGAGGCCGCGGTGATCGACGGCGCTAGTCCGCTGCAGAGAATGGTGCATATAACCCTGCCAATGCTGTCTCCCGTTATATTTTTTAATCTGGTCATGGGCCTCATTGGCGTGTTTCAGTACTTCACCCAGGCATATATCATGACTCAGGGAGGCCCGGAGGACAGTACGCACTTTTACGCACTCTATATGTTCGAGCAGGCCTGGCGCTACTTGAATATGGGTTATGCCAGCGCGATGGGATGGCTTCTCTTCATGGTGATCATGGGGATTACTGCAGTTCTCTTCTGGACACAAAAGCGATGGGTGCACTATGGCAGCTAATATTTCCGACCTTCCTGCATGGTTTAAAGTCGGCGCTGGAACGGTTATTGGAGTCCTCGGAATTATTTGGATCTTGTCACCCACTTCGACCGGTCCGGCCAATGTACCGACTCCGGTCACGCTGACACAAAAGCGCATTCCGGTCTATTACTGGCACATGTGGAGCGGAGAATGGCAGCCGGTGATGGACCGGGTTTGCACCGAGTTCAATGAAAGCCAAACCAAATACGAAGTAATCCCGCTCCAAATACCTGCTGCCGAGGCCGATCAAAAGTTTTTGCTGTCGGTCGCAGGAGGAGATCCGCCGGATGTAATGGCGCAGTGGACGCCGGCGATCGGAACATGGGCGCAAGCCGGAGTGCTGCAGCCGCTGGACACGATGATGACGCCGGCGGAATACCGATACTTTTCCAAAGACACTTTTCCTGTTGTGCATGAAAACGGCCTTTACAAAGGGCGGCTTTACGGACTGCTGGTGAACTTTGATGTCTACGCCTGCTATTACCGTCCAGATCAATTTCGTTCTGCTGGCCTCAACCCCGACCAATTTCCTTCGACATTGGAGTCGCTTGTCGACGACAGCCTGAAGCTGACTACCTACGATTCGTCGGGTCGCATAACTCGGCTTGGTTTCTTACCCACCGCGTTATTGAACTTTGCAGGTTCCTTCGGTGGGAGCTTCTACGATCCTAGGACCGGAGCAGTACTAATTGATACCAAGCAGAACCTGCGAGCCTTGAACTTTATAGTCGACGCCCACAAGAAGCTTGGATTCGATCGCCTGCTGCGTTTCAATGCAGGGCTGAGTTCGCAAGACGGAGCTAATTGGCCCTTTATCACCGGTCAGCAAGCAGTTACATTGGATGGCGAATGGCGTGTGAAACAGCTGGCGCAATACGCTCCGAATATCGATTACCGAGTGGCGCTGCTGCCGCCGCCGGCAGGCGGCGTCCCCGATGCCAGCTTCTCAGCAACAAGTTATCTGACAATTCCGAACGGAGCGAAGCACGCAGCGGGCGCCTGGGCGTTTATCAAATTTTGGGAAGGGCTTGACGATCCCGCCGAGGGTGCAAAGTTTAAGACCTGGTTTGCCTGGCTTCCCGACTCAGCGCAAATGGCGAACACCCCGGTTTATCAAGCTTATTTAAGGCAGTATCCGCAATATAGGATCTTTGTAGATCTTGCGGCAAGCAAACATATTTCGACGCTGCCTCCGGTGCCTTACTCCGTCTTTTTACAGGACCACATTACGAGTGACGACGATCTCGCGGAAAGAGGCGCTCTATCGCCGAGCAGCGCACTGAAGCTGCTTGACAGCCAGATTCGCCGGCAACAGCAGCAGCGAAAGGCGCTCGGTTATGATCAGTAATTCCAGCAATGAAACGATGATCGCGCAGAAGGCGCCCACGGCCTGGAGCGGTCTATTGAAAAGATCTACCGGCGTGAGTTCGAGCCTTACACTTCAGCAGCGCTTTGGTGCGCATTTGATACTGATCCTGCTCTGCGTTCCCGCCCTGCTTCCTTTTCTTTGGATGGTTGCTACTTCGCTGAAAGGCGATACGCAGATATTCTCGACCACACTCACCTGGAGTACTCTCTTTCCATACCCACTGCACTGGAGCAACTATAGCGGCGCTCTCGAAGCAATACCATTCGTCGTCTATCTGAAAAACACCCTGCTGCTGTGCCTTGTCACGGTTGTTGGAACAACCTTTTCCAGCGCCGTGGTGGCCTATGGCTTCGGGAAAATGGAATTTCCGGCGAAGGGTGTTTTGTTTTTGCTGATGATCTCGACTATGGCGCTGCCTGCGCAGGTCACGATGGTGCCGGTGTTCGCGCTGTTTCGATGGCTGCATTGGTATGGAACTTATCTGCCGTTGATGGTTCCATCGTTTTTTGGGACGCCGTTCTACATCTTCTTGTTGACCCAGTTTTACCGAAATTTGCCCACTACTCTCGCAGAAGCGGCGCGGATTGACGGAGCCGGGGAGTGGACTATCTTCTGGCGAATCATGCTCCCGCTTTCGAAGCCCGCTCTGATTACCTGTGCGCTGTTTCAATTCATGGCAACGTGGAACGACTTTTTCGGGCCGCTTCTTTATATTAACGACCCGTCAAAATACACACTGGCATATGGGCTGCAACAGTTTCTGTCGGTTCACGGCTCGGAGTGGGCGCGGCTTATGGCTGCTTCGACACTCTTCGTTCTTCCAATCATCCTGCTCTTTTTCCTGGCGCAGAAGACGTTTATACAGGGCGTTGCAACGACCGGCGGGAAAAATTAAGAGCTTAGTTTTCCGAACAGAAAGTAATTAGTTCACAAAATGGCGTCAATCATTTTTTCGAATGTTTTCAAACGGTATGGTACGAAATCCGCCTCTGTCACGGCAGTTGATAACCTCAATGTTGCAATCCGTGAGCGCGAGTTCATGGTCTTTGTCGGGCCTTCCGGCTGCGGTAAAACGACTGCGTTGCGGATGGTTGCAGGACTTGAAGATATCTCGGACGGCACAATTTCAATCGACGGGCTGATCGTGAACGATGTCCAGCCGCGTCACCGAGATATCGCAATGGTGTTTCAGAACTATGCGCTTTATCCGCACATGTCGGTCTACGACAACATGGCCTTCGCCCTGAAACTCCGAGGCGTTTCGCGTGGTGACATAGATCGGCGAGTCAAAAACGCTTCAAGTCTATTGGAATTGGACCTATACCTTAAGCGCAAGCCGGGAGCGTTATCAGGAGGACAGCGCCAGCGAGTTGCGTTGGCCCGTGCGATTGTTCGCGAACCCAAGCTCTTTCTGATGGATGAGCCGCTTTCGAATCTCGACGCCAAGCTGCGAGTTCATACCCGCGCGGAGATCATTAAGCTGCATCGAACTCTCGGAATTACCACGATCTATGTGACGCACGATCAGGTGGAAGCCATGACAATGGGTGATCGGATTGTCGTTATGAGAAACGGCACTGTTCAGCAATGCGACACGCCTTTGGCGATCTATAACAAACCGGCGAATACGTTCGTCGCCGGCTTTATCGGAATGCCTCCAATGAACTTTTTGAGTGCAAGTTTGGAACGAAAATCGTCGGGCGGTTATGAGGTGGGTCTTGGTTCCGTGAAAGTGCCTCTCGATTGTCCGAAAAATGAAAATTTGGATCGCTGCTTGAATAAAAAGGTAGTCGCCGGGCTGCGTCCCGCCGATATCAAATATGGCCAGGCCCTATCGTCGAGGACCAAAGACGAATTTATCAACCTCCGAAGCATCGTTGACATTGTCGAGCCAATGGGCGATGTGACGACAATTTACGTGACTGCAGGACCACATCGGCTAACAGCACAAATCGACGGCCAGAACAAAATTGCTGAGAGCGACACATTGGATCTAGCCTTTGATCCGTCCCGGCTCTACCTCTTCGACGAGGTTTCCGGCGTGTCGCTGTTGTGAGTCGCCTGCAAAGCTTAGGAGTTTTGCGCGTTCTACGGGCGCGGCGCCTGCTCTGACTGAGGAACGATTGCTCCGAGGGAAATCAATTGACTATGTTCAGTGACCTTTGCAGAAAAGCCAATATCTTTAAATGCACCTCGGTAGTCCAAAAGAACGGCCTTCCGGCGCAATCGGGATCCGACCATCTTGCGCTGCGGCCGGCTTTAGAACGAGGCACGCTATTCCGCATGCGACAAAAGCGGCTATGGATGTGGCAATCAAACTGCGAAACATATCTATCTTTCCCTTGCGGCCACTAACCATACCGGTAAGGCTATTATAAGTCAGCTACCATGGCGAGACATTTGTGTCAACTGTTATGCATGAGTCTTTAGTTTCGATTATCGTGTATTTGGATATAATCATTGGTCGCTTGATCCGCCTAACATCAAGCCTGTAGTAGGTTGAGCGATAAGTCAGGATCAGTACTTGCAGCTAACAAACTTTTCTCAGGACATTGTCGATACCGTTCGTGAGCCCTTGTTGATGCTGGACACAACGCTCCGTGTGCATTCTGCAAATCGGGCGTTTTACCAGACATTTCAAGTCTCACCGGAAGATACTGAAAACCGTCTAATATACGAACTGGGCAACGGCCAATGGGATATTCCCGCCCTTCGGACGCTTCTGGAAGACATTGTTCCGAAGAGTTCCGTCTTCAACGATTTCGAGCTTTCACATACTTTTCCGTTTATTGGACGGCGCATTATGCTTCTCAATGCTCGTCAGCTCAAGGCAGGGAGCCATGCCGAGCTGCTTGTACTTGCAATGGAAGACGTCACTGAGCGGCGCAGATCCGAAGCCGATGTAAAGGCTATCGAAACCTATTCCCAGAACATTGTCGACACGGTACGCGAGCCGCTGCTTATTCTCGACGCAACTTTGCGAATTCACTCCGCTAATCTCGCCTTCTATCAAACCTTTCAAGTCACGCCTCAAGAAACAGAACACCACCTGATCTACGAACTGGGAAATGGTCAGTGGGACATACCCGATTTACGACGTCTGTTGGAGAATGTCGTTCCTGAAAGCTCGGTATTTAACGACTTCGAACTGGAGCACGATTTTCCAGTGATTGGCCGCCGAGTGATGCTGTTAAACGCTCGCAAACTGCTAGCCGGGCATCACGGCGAACTGCTTGTGCTGGCCATGGAAGATGTCACGGCACGCAAAAGAGCGGAGGAAGCACTCTCGAAGGCAGGAGCTCTTCAAAAAGCGATTTTTAATAGCGCAAACTTTTCGAGTATCGCAACCGATGCCAAGGGAGTGATCCAAATTTTCAATGTTGGAGCCGAGCGGATGCTTGGCTACACTGCCGCCGATGTGATGAACAAGATCACCCCCGCCGACATCTCTGATCCCCAGGAAGTGATAGCGCGTGCGGCGGCCCTTAGTCTGGAACTCGGGACGACGATCACCCCGGGTTTTGAAGCGCTGGTCTTCAAGGCGGCGCGGGAGATCGAGGACATCTACGAGCTAACCTATATCCGCAAAGACGGCAGCCGATTTCCCGCAGTAGTTTCGGTGACTGCACTACGCGATGCAGAAGGATCCATTATCGGTTATCTGCTAATCGGTACCGATAACACAGCTCGAAAGCAAGTTGAGGAGGAGCAGAAGAAGCTCGATCAACGCTTGCGCGACCAGCAGTTCTACACGCGGTCCCTGATCGAGTCGAACATCGATGCGCTGATGACGACCGATCCGCGCGGAATTATTACCGATGTAAATAAACAGATGGAAGCTCTTACGGGTTGCACACGCGACGAGCTTATCGGAGCGCCTTTCAAGGATTATTTTACTGACGCCGAACGAGCCGAAGCAGGCATCAAAGTCGTTCTGGCGGAAAAGAAACTGAAGGATTACGAGTTGACGGTACGGGCGAGGGACGGCAACGAGACGGTCGTTTCGTACAATGCAACGACGTTTTACGACAGAGACCGCAAGCTGCAAGGAGTGTTCGCGGCTGCCCGCGATGTGACGGAGCAGAAGCAATCGTCGCAATACGCACGCTCTCTCATCGAAGCGTCAGTAGACCCGCTCGTGACTATCAGCGGTCAAGGAAAAATCACAGATGTTAATGAAGCGTCGGTGCAGGCAACCGGCGTCGCTCGCGAAATACTGATCGGCACAGATTTCTCCGATTATTTCACCGAGCCCGACAATGCACGCGCCGGTTATCAAAAGGCATTTTCGGAAGGCTTTGTACGCGATTATCCCCTGGCAATTCGCCATACGAGCGGACGGATTATGGACGTCCTTTATAATGCCGCCGTCTATAAGGACGATAAGGGCAACGTTCTGGGCGTCTTTGCTGCAGCGCGCGATGTTACGGAACGCAAGCGGTTCGAGCTATCTTTGCGGGAGAACAACGTCGAACTCGAGATTGCCATCGCCTCGGCGGCCAAAGCTAAGGAAACTGCGGAAACTGCTAACAAAACAAAAAGTCTTTTTCTTGCCAACATGAGTCACGAGCTAAGGACTCCGTTGAACGCGATCCTCGGGTATTCGGAAATGCTGCAAGAAGACGCTGCCGACAAAGGCGTTAGCGAGTTTCTTCCCGACCTCCAAAAAATACATGGAGCTGGCAAGCACTTGCTTTCTTTAATTAACGATATTCTCGACCTCTCTAAAATTGAGGCCGGTAAGATGGAGCTTTACCTCGAATCGTTCAGTGTGTCTCGGCTCATTACAGAAGTTGTCGAAACAATCCGTCCACTGGTCGACGCCGGCTCGAATACTCTGGTTGTAGACTGTCCGCCGGATGTCGGAATGATCTACGCCGACATGATCAAGACCCGCCAGAGCCTTTATAATCTGCTCTCGAACGCCGCAAAGTTCAGTAAAGAAGGCGAGATCTCACTGCAGGTTTCGCGGCAAACCATTGAAGAGAAAGACTGGATTTGGTTCCGTGTCTCCGATACTGGAATCGGGATGACCTCCGAGCATTTGGTGAAGCTTTTTCAGACGTTCAGCCAGGCCGACGCATCGACCACGCGCAAGTTTGGTGGATCAGGATTGGGGCTTGCCTTGACCCGCAGGTTCTGTCAGTTGATGGGCGGCGATGTCACCGTCCACAGTGTTCTCGATGTCGGGAGCATTTTCACGATTAAGATCCCTGCCACAGTCTCCGACACGCAACGATACGACTCAACTTCTATCGAGTCGCCGAAATTGCTCGTCCAGGAAATACCGCTCGTCAATGGATCCAAAAGTTCACAGCCGGCAGGAGGCTGCGTTCTCGTGATAGACGACGACCCCGCTCAATTGGACTTAATGCGCCGATTTCTTACCAGCGAAGGGTTTACTATTCAGACCGCTGACAGCGGAGAAGAGGGCCTTCGATTAGCCAGACGGCTGCAGCCTGTCGCCATAACGCTGGACGTCATGATGCCCGGTGCTGACGGCTGGGAAATCCTAGCAGAGTTAAAGAGCGACCCGACTGTAGCTGGAATTCCGGTCGTTATGTTGACGATGATCGACGATCGCAATCGCGGCTACGCGCTCGGGGCGTCCAACTATCTGACCAAGCCGACGGATTATAAACAACTCGGAAGAATCTTGACGCACTATCGCTGCGAACAATCGGTATGCCGGGTCCTGCTTGTCGACGATGACACGGACGCACGGAAGCTCATGAGGACGATGTTCGAGAAGTCGGGGTGGATAGTCGATGAAGCCGAAAATGGACAGCTTGGCTTGGACAAGGTATCCGAAAGCGAACCCGATCTTATTTTATTGGATCTGATGATGCCGGTCATGGATGGGTTCGAGTTTGCTTCTCTGGTACATCTGAGCCCAAAGTGGAGAATGATTCCGATCGTGGTACTGACATCCAAAGACCTGAGCCGAGATGAGCTGCTTAAGCTTAACGGCAACGTACACACCGTGCTAGATAAGGGCGCGTGTTCGCGCGACGAGTTGATGCAGCAGGTACGTAATTTGCTTAGTGGTTGGACTACTCCGCACGATCCGCCGACAGCCAAAAAAGGAAATGCTTCGCAGGCATCTAAGGTGGTTCATAATGCCTAAAATTTTGCTTGTCGAAGACAACGAAACGAACAGAGATATGCTGTCGCGACGACTCGAGCGTCGCGGATTTGAAATGCTTTTGGCCGTAGACGGCGAAAGCGGACTGGCAATGGCCGCAAGCCATACCCCGGATCTGATATTGATGGACATGAGCCTACCGGTGCTTGACGGCTGGGAGGCGACACGGCAGCTAAAATCGAAAGCGATAACGCAGAGTATCCCTGTGATCGCGCTGACCGCCCACGCAATGTCGAGCGATCGTGAGAAGGCGCTTGAAGCGGGATGCGACGACTACGACACCAAGCCGATCGATCTTACTCGCCTGCTGGATAAGATCAACGTATTGCTAGAGCGACCGTCCCATCTGGAGCTCCAATGAACTTGTCCGAACACAGTCAACAGAAGGCAGAAGTGCACCCCTTCAAACCATTGCGTGTCGATGTACCGGCATCTGTCCTCCACGACCTACGCACACCGCTGAACCAGATCATCGGGTACAGCGAAATGCTAATCGAACAGGCCCAGGAGGATGGTCTCGATGCGATCGCTCCGGACTTGCAAAAAATTAGAGTTTCAGGCCGGCAGCTTCTAGACAAATTAAACGAAAGCTTTTCTGCGCTAACTGGAGACGATAGACAACCAGGGAATATCAGTCGACAGTACAGTCAGGAAAGTGCCGCCCCGCGAGTTGTTGACTATCCACCGTCACAGAATCTTGGAAAAGATGCCTGGTCGAATGCTAACCCCGCCTCCGGGAAAATTCTAATTGTCGACGACGGCCAGCAAAACCGCGATGTCCTTTCGAAGCGACTGGTTCGCCAGGGGCATGAAGTAGTTGCCGCTGCCAGCGGCGCCGAAGCGCTCTCGCTGATTTATGGGCAGTTGTTCGATCTCGTACTTCTGGATATCATGATGCCCGACGTCGATGGGTTCGAAGTTTTACGTCAGCTGAAGCAAGATCCGGCTGTCTCGGATATTCCGGTCGTCATGATATCAGCCTTGAGCGCGGTAGACGATATCGCGAAGTGTATCGCGTTAGGTGCTGACGATTACCTGAGCAAACCTTTCGAACCGGCATTGCTCAAGGCGAGGGTGGGCGTGTGTCTGGACAAAAAGGCCGCGCGAGACCGGGAAAAAGGGCTTTTCGTCCAGCTCCAGCAAAGTTTCGATCGACTGCAGGCACTGGAAAAGCAGCGGGACGATCTGACGAACATGATTGTCCATGACCTGAGGACGCCGATGACATCGATCATTGGAGGCCTTAAGAGCCTGGACCTGGCGGGGAATTTGAACGCAGAGCAGCAAGAGATGATGCGCATCGCGATCTCCGGAGGTGACACGCTGCTCGGTATGATAAATGATCTACTGGATGTGGAGAAGATCGGCGCCGGGGCTATGCGCCTCGATCGGGTCGCGGTGTCCATTCCCGAAATTATCGCCTCAGCAGTGATGCAGGTTGCCAACCTCGCCGAAGGCAAGCAGTTGTCCATCGATTACCAAATCGCAGGTGTCCTGCCGACGGTTAGTGCGGATCGAGACAGGCTTACCCGTGTCGTAGTGAACCTCCTTGGGAATGCAATAAAGTTTACGCCGTCGAACGGCCGAATTACGGTGGCAGCGTATCAAGCAACCGACGGACAGTCGGTCAGCGTCTCTGTCGCCGACACTGGAGAGGGCATCCCGGCAGAAGCAATAGACTCAATTTTTGAGAAGTTCACTCAAGTCGCGACACGACGAGGCGGACGAACAATGAGCACCGGTCTTGGACTGGCATTTTGTAAGCTCGCCATAGAAGCACATGGAGGCAGCATAAAAGTAAGCAGCGATATAGGCTGTGGAAGTGTTTTTACGTTGACGCTGCCATCCAAGCAATAGATTAGGTAAATACGGGCGGGGCGGCTTGATTTAGGTGTGGTTCTGTACTCTATGTAAACCAGTTCCTGAGCATTAAAGTACTCTACTATTGGTGCTTGCAAATCTTCCAGCGCGCGGATCGAATATAAGCGGGCGCCGGTTCTTCACACTTAAGATTGTGCCGCAAGACCCTTTAGGTTTGCCGTGAAACGCGCAAAACTCAAATCAGCTGCAGGGTGACTGACGGCCGAAGGATCAGCATTACTTGATAAGGTAAGACATGCGGCTGTGTAAAGTCGCTCCCTGACAAGACGGCGAATCATGTACTCGTATCGTTCCGAATATGATGCTCCCTTGAACACTTCATCAACTTTGAAGTAGGGTTCAGCGTTTTTGACGGGCGTATGAACCCTTTCGCAATCTTCTAAAAGGAAAAAATATCCGAGAAAGGGCTGGGGACCGTCCCCTAGACGGCCTTCGCGGTACGCAGTCCATACGTCGATCGCGCTTCCGATTGCCTCTTCTACCCTGTTGTTGAAATTATTGCCAAAGGATGGTCCGACCTGCGATTTAGCAGTGCTCCCAAACCTTATCAAGTTGGTCTAGAAACTCCTCATAATCTGAAATATCTCCCATTTGCTCAGCCCCATCATTGTACTTTTTGAGGTTCCAATATGGCGGCGACGTGACGACAAGATGAACGGAGTTGTCCGCTATCCAGGACAGATCCTTTGCGTCGCCGCAGTGAAGTGTGTGTTTCGAGCTGCCGAGCAATAACTGGTCTCGGATCTGCTCGTTTTCAACTGGTTCTTGCGGGTTCTGTTTGTTTGAGGGCAATCGCGGACATCCTTCGTCTGAAGCAAAGAGCGATGCCAAATTCGAAACTTCGTCCAAATTGACTGCAATAGGTCGATTATAACACTTTGTCGGATGTTCCACGATCGTCACCCCCACAATTTCCTATCTAAAGCCCGGTATTGCAGAGCCTCCGCCACGTGGGCTAGTTCGATATTCTCCCGCTCGTCCAGATCAGCGATCGTTCGGGATAATTTCAAAATTCGGTCGTAGGCCCTTGCTGACAAAGACAGCTGCGTAATGGCCGCCCGGAGCAGGTCTTTAACATCTGACGAAAGTTTGCAGTTCGCTCGTATCTGCTTGGCTTGCATGTGCGCATTGCAGTGCAGTGGCGTGTTCGCAAACCGCGCCTTTTGAATATTCCTTGCCTGAACGACCCGGTTGCGGATGCATTTTGACGGTTCTCCGCTGTCGCCGGAATTGGTCATCTCATCCTGCTTAACCCGAGGCACTTCGATATGAATGTCGATTCGGTCGAGCAGCGGTCCGGAAATCCTTTGAAGATACTGTTTTATTTGCGGAGGCGTGCAAGTGCAGGTTTTCAGATGGTCACCGTAATAACCGCACGGGCAGGGGTTCATGGCGGCTACCAGCATGAAGCGCGCGGGGTATGTAAGGGAGGCGGAGACGCGGACGACGGTGACGAAGCCGTCTTCGAGCGGCTGGCGCATGACTTCCAGAACATCGCGTTTGAACTCGGGCAGTTCGTCCAAGAATAGAACACCATTGTGGGCGAGCGACACTTCGCCAGGGCGGGGAATTGTGCCGCCGCCGGTCAGACCGGCGTTCGAGATGGTGTGATGGGGAGCCCGAAATGGCCGCTTCGAGATAAGGGATATTCCGCTGCCGGGAGTGCCGGCGCCCGTGAGACCGTTGATGGCGGCGAGGTGTCCGCTGACCGAGTAGATTTTGGTGGATTCGAGGCTCTCGTCCAGGGTGAGAGGAGCAAGGATCGTTGGTACTCGCCGGGCTAACATACTCTTGCCCGAGCCCGGAGGGCCGACCATCAGAAGGTTATGACCCCCTGCAGCGGCTACTTCGAGGGCTCGTTTGACGTGTGCTTGTCCTTTGACTTCATTCAGGTCAACGTTGTCCTCGGTGTCTCGCGCCAGCAGCGCGATCGGGTCGGCCGTGACTGGCTGCGGCGCTTCCGCCTCGTCGCAAAGCAGCATCACCACTTCGGCGAGGTTTTTCACGGGATAGACCAGCAGGTCACCGACAATTGCCGCTTCTTCCGCGTTATCCGCAGGGACGACCATTCCTTTACGCCCGTCCGCTTTGGCCTTAATCGCCATCGGCAGGATTCCAGAAACTGGCCGAACGCTGCCGTCGAGTGCCAATTCTCCAACAAAGAGCCAATCAGGAATATGCGTATCCGGCACTTGCCTTGTCGCAGCCAACATGCCCACTGCAATCGGAAGATCGAAGGAAGGTCCGCGCTTTTGTACATCGGCGGGTGCAAGGTTCACGCAGACCCTTTTGTTAGGAAACTCCAGACCGGTGTTCTTGATCGCCGATCGAACTCTCTCCCGGGCTTCATTAACGGCAGTATCAGGGAGCCCAACGATGGCGAAGTAAGCGATCATCGACGTAATATCAACTTCGCAGCGGACAATGTAAGAGTCGATCCCCAATATCGCGCAGCTGTCAACTTGTGCAAGCATGTATCAAATCTCCTGTAACCGATAGATGATCAGTTACTCGAAATGAAATCGCAAAAGCGGAAAGCAGAGTTGAATTTATTTTCAATTGCCAAAACTGTCGACTCGCCGGCAGGGCTGTGACTACGTTGCAGCTTCATAGAGGGCTTTTCTATCGTGTTATCGGTCGTACCTTGAGGGTGGTATCAATGCTGGTGCCGGCGCCTGGGACTGTGAAACAACGCAACCGG
>PLAD01000246.1 GCA_003134215.1 Armatimonadota bacterium | reverse complement strand
CCGTAGGGGGCCGCCGCAGACTTGGCAAAAGGGTTCGAGCCGACGATGTAAAGCGAGCACTTTATGCCACCGGAACGATTATACGGCGTGCAGCCGACGTGCGTCTAACCTACGATCAACCAGACTACGTACTTACCTCACGCTGATAATCCGAACATATGTTTGATTATAGTTCCTCAGCTTCCGTGGTACACTTGCTGGTAACCCATGAAGAAATCTCCTACCGGCCGTGTTTACGCCGTCGTCAACCAGAAAGGCGGGGTCGGAAAAACCACCACTGCAGTCAATCTCGCGGCTGAGCTTGCTCTGGCCGGAAAAAAAGTGCTGCTCATCGATGCAGATCCTCAGGCGAACGCAACAAGCGGAGTCGGCGTCGAAAAGGGAAGCGTGGAACACAGCCTTTACGATGTGCTGGTCGACGAAATGGATGTCCGCTCAGTCATACGTAAAGATGCGGCGGGAATATCGGGCTTCGATTTACTGCCATCCAGCCTGGATCTCTCCGGCGCCGAGATGGTCCTGTACTCCGAACAGAGTCTCCAGCGCGAATTCGTCCTGCGAAAGATGATCAAATCGGTCGTCCCGCTCTACGATATCGTCATCATCGACGGTCCCCCGTCGCTTGGCCTGCTGACGGTAAACATTCTGGCAGCCGCCGACCGTCTTCTGATTCCCATCCAATGCGAATACTACGCGCTGGAAGGAATCAGTCAGCTTTTGACCGTTATTGACCGAATACAGGCGGAGATCAACCGGGAGCTGAAGATCGGCCTCGTGATCCTGACGATGCAGGATGTCCGAACAAACCTTTCGCAGCAGGTAGTTCAGGAGGTTAAGGACTTTTTCGGCGACAAAGTTGCCGACACGATCGTCCCTAGAAATGTCAAACTCAGCGAAGCGCCTTCTTTTGGACGCCCTATCGCGCTATACGACGACAAATCGCGCGGCGCGATCGCCTATCATGACCTGGCACAGGAGATCATATCACTCAAATGAGTTCAAAATCGAATAACGCGGCCCCGGCGAACGAGCCAAAACGGGTATTGGGACGTGGCCTATCGGCATTGATCCCAGCGACAAGTCGTCCCGCCGAGCAGGCGCACACTGCACCTGCCCCAACAACCTCGGCGGCCGACGATTTGAGCGGTCTACGGTTTATTCCGCTGGTAAAGATTGCTCTTAACCCATTTCAGCCGCGTCAAGAGTTTTCCACGGAACAGCTCGCTGAGTTGACCGAGTCAATCAAGCAGCATGGCGTGCTGCAGCCGGTCGTTGTGCGACCGAAAGGCAAGACCACTTTCGAGTTGGTTGCCGGCGAACGTCGCTTCCGCGCTGCGACCCAGGCGGGCCTTAAGGAAATTCCGGCGATCGTGCGCGATATCGACGATAAATCGTCGCTCGCGATCGCATTAATCGAAAATATTCAGCGCCAAGAACTCAATCCGGTCGAGTCGGCCCGTGCCTTCCAGCGCCTGCTCACAGAGTTTCATCTCACACAAACCGAGCTGGCCCTCGAAGTCGGTAAGTCGCAGCCGTCAATAGCTAACGCTCTTCGCCTTCTGTCTCTGCCCGAGTCTATCCTCGACTCACTGTCGTCTGGTGCAATCACCGAGGGGCACGCGAAGGCGCTGCTCTCAGTCGAACTCGATGACCACAGGATTGCGTTGTGGAAAGCCGTGTTGCAAAGCGGGCTCAATGTACGTGAGACAGAACGACGAGCAGCGGCGACAAAAACTATTCCACGTGGAATAACCTTTGCCGTGGAGCCTGCCCGGCCAACAGAGATAGATCTAGAAACAGACCGCCTCGAACAGCAGCTCAGTCTGACCCTGGGAACAAAGGTCAAAATCCGATTTTCAGGCCGAGAAAAAGGCCGCATCGAGCTGGAGTTCTACGCACTAGACCATCTAGAAGACCTCCTACAAAAGCTGAATGTCCCCAAATAGATCCTTAGTCTTCTTAACTAAACAACGCCTTGTCGGATCGAACGACTTTGCCTCTTCGTCGAAGAAGTCGCCAAGCAATACCAACAAAAGAACGATGTAAAACCGGAGGGCGACGACGCAGACTTGGCAACGTCATTCGAGCCGACAAGGCAAAAGGAACGGCCCATGCCACGGCAACGATCATGCGGCGTGCGCCTGACGAGCATCGCCGCAAAACTAATCCGGCTTAGTTCTTTACAATAAACTAGTCTCGTGCATCCGCAATAGACAAGGACACGAGCAGCGGAAGATGATCCGAGGCATCTGATGACAGCAGTTCAGATCCGACAACTATCACTGAACGCGATGTCAGCACATAATCGATCTTCACCACCGGGTAGTTCGTCGGATAGCTCTTTCCAGCACTCGGGCCGCTGTCGGTAAGCGCGCCCATTTCAAGGAGAGAATCGACCTCAACGGACGGCCGCGAAGCATTCAAATCGCCGCACAGCACAAGTTCGCCGCCCGTCGCCAGCACCTTACTTAATGTGACGCGGCTTTGCTGCCTTCGCTGACCCGGAGTAAGGCCCCAGTGCGTACAAAAAACCGTCAATGGCCGCCCCCCGACATCCATGCTCGCCTGCAATAGTCCTCGCGGCTCGCCAATAAACGGCAGCCGAGTATTCCACGTGGAATGAATGGGGAACTTTGTGATAATCGCGTTCCCCATTCCCGATCGAAGTAAGCCAAAATTCGCGTGGTAAGCATGGTGAAAACCGAGCTCAGAAGCGAGATGCTCCGACTGGTAGACGAACTCAGAACGCGGAAGCGCACGATCGACCTCCTGCAGACAGATGATCTCCGCGCCGGACCCGGAGATCACTTCCAGAATACGCCCTAGATCCACCAGGTCATCCATACCACGTCCATGCCGAATGTTGAAACTGAGAATCCGAATTTCCATTGTTCTTTGGAACCAATTATAGCGCCGCTGCTATTGTATACTGGGACTATAGGAATCACACTCGTCCCACCCGGATGAATGGAACCTCTGAAATGATCGCTGAAGTCGTCTCTGTCGGCACGGAACTGCTCCTTGGCCAAATCGTCGATACCAATGCCGTCTTTATCGCCCAAACCTTGTCAAGCCTCGGGGTAGACATCTTCTACAGGACTACCGTCGGCGATAACCCCGACCGTATGCGCGCAACGCTCCGTCAGGCCCTTTCCCGCGCCGATGTCGTCATTACCGTCGGCGGCCTGGGTCCCACTATGGACGACCTCACGAAAGAAATAAGCGCCGAAGTACTCGGAGTCGAACTTGTCGTCGATCCGGAGATCGAAGAGCGTCTGCGCGGATTTGCCGCGCGGCGCGGCATAAAGCTGCCGCCATCCTTCTTAAAGCAAGCCCTCGTCCCGGCCGCTTCGGGGAGGCCGCTGCCTAATCCCAACGGAACCGCCCCTGGCATGCTTGCAGAAAATAACGGTAAGACAATTATCTGTCTGCCCGGACCGCCGAACGAACTCATACCCATGGTGGAACAGTCCGTCATACCCTACCTGGCCGAAAAGGCAGGCGGTTCCCGGACAGTAATCAAGTCCCGCGTGCTTCGCATCATTGGCATCGGCGAAAGCCTGGCGGAAGACGCTGTCAAAGATCTCATGGCCTCATCCAATCCAACAGTCGCTCCGTATGCGAAACTCGGTGAGTGCCACCTCCGAATTACCGCCAGAGCTCATGACGATGACTCGGCGCTCGCGCTCATTGCACCTGTCGAAAAGGAGATCAGGCGCCGCCTCGGAACCGCCGTATACGGAATCAACGACGAGACACTGGAGCAGGTAATTGTTCAGGAGCTTGCAGCTCGCAAGCAGTATGTCAGTCTTGCAGAATCGTGTACCGGTGGCCTCATCGCACAGCGAATCACCGCAATTGCCGGCGCGTCGGCAGTTTTGCGTACCGGAATCGTCGCCTATGCCAATTCCACCAAGGAAAAGCTCCTGAGAGTCCCGGCTCAAATACTTCTCGAATACGGCGCTGTCAGCTCTCAAACTGCTGCAGCCATGGCGGAAGGAGTCAAAGCGCTCGACAACAGCGACTACAGTATCGCGGTCACCGGTATAGCCGGTCCTGACGGCGGCAGCGAAGAAAAGCCGGTCGGTCTCGTGTTTATAGCTGTCGCCGGGCCACACGGCACGACGGTGGTAAAAAATAATTTCCTGGGACGCCGCGCCGATATCCAGCGCCGCTCCGCACACGCCGCCCTCGCACTCCTACGCGAAGCAATAATCACCGCCAATTAATCAAGCCAATGACATCGCCTCTTCCGTCCGAGGCGGCGCGCGGCAAAACGAAGAAAAGCGCAATGTACAACCGACCGGACGTAATCCAAACACCAGATAGCGAGAACATTGGTTCTATTTTTGCCGGTTTCATTTATCTCCAATGAGTACTAAAATATGACAGGCAAAACTATCCTGAATCAGGAAACCATCCTGCATTAAAAACAACACAAAATGACGGTATACTACCGTACACGTGTTCGTATATAATTCAGAAAGCCGGCACAGCAATAAAACCTAAGAGAATAACCGATACGGTGAGAGGAGCCGAAATAGTGGAAAAAGACAAGGCGCTCGAAATGGCCTTAGGCCAGATCGAAAAACAGTTTGGCAAGGGATCGATCATGCGACTGGGCGAGGCGCCCCACCAAAGTGTCGATGTCATATCGACAGGATCTCTCGCACTCGATATCGCCCTCGGAGTCGGCGGAGTCCCCAAGGGACGGATTACCGAAATCCATGGGGCGGAATCTTCCGGTAAGACGACGATCGCTTACCATATTATCGCCGAAGCACAAAAAGCGGGTGGAATCGCCGCATTCATCGATGCCGAGCACTCCGTCGACCCGGAATATGCACGCAGCCTCGGTGTTAATATTGATGCCCTCCTTGTCTCTCAGCCGAGTACAGGGGAGGAAGCGCTCGAAATCATGGATGCACTTGTCCGGTCAGGAGCGGTCGATGTCGTCGTTCTCGACTCCGTCGCCGCTCTCGTCCCTAAAGCCGAAATCGAAGGCGAAATGGGCGACTCCTTTATGGGACTCCAGGCAAGGCTAATGTCGCAAGCCATGCGCAAGCTGAACGGCTCTATCTCCAAAACCCACACCGCAGCGGTCTTTATCAACCAGATCCGCGAAAAAATCGGTGTCATGTTCGGCAATCCGGAAACCACCACGGGCGGNNGTCAAAAACAAGTGTGCGGCGCCATTCCGCCAGGCGGAATTCGACATCATGTTCGGAAAAGGTATCTCACGTTCCGGCAGCATTATCGATATCGGAGTCGAAACCGGTCTGCTGAACAAGTCCGGCTCCTGGTTTACCTACGGCGACACCAGAATAGGGCAGGGTAGGGAGAACGCGAAGCAATTCCTCGAAGATCGACCTGAAATTATGCAGGAGCTCGAAAGCAAGATACGCAACGATCGTAACGCCGTCGAAAAGCTGACCATCGGCGCGGCTGAATAGGCCGCGAAACAAGGCTTATGGGCACAATAACCGCCATTCAGCCCCAACGCCGGCGCGGACGGTTCAATATTCTGGTCGACGGCGTCTTTAAAATCGCTGTCAGCGAAAAAGTAGTCGTCGACCAGAAGCTCGCCGTCGGCCGTGATCTCGATGAAGCCAAGCTGACCGAGACGGCGCTTGCCGAAGACCGTCAGAAAGCCCTGGCTTCCGCGCTCCGCCTCCTCGAAAGCCGTCCCCGCTCCGAACGCGAGATCACCGACCGCCTGAAACAGCGCGACTGCACGCCGGAAACCATCACCGCCGTGATCCAAAAACTGCGTGAACACGGATTCGTCGACGATGTCCAATTCACCGCCGCCTGGATCGAATCTCGCGCTCGCACACAGCCCGGTGGACGATATAAGCTGAAACAGGAGCTCATCGAAAAGGGCATCGCG
This sequence comes from Armatimonadota bacterium, assembly GCA_003134215.1. Classification (GTDB taxonomy): domain Bacteria; phylum Armatimonadota; class Armatimonadia; order Armatimonadales; family Capsulimonadaceae; genus BOG-944. Next base: position 24 of record PLAD01000246.1, on the reverse strand, counting down.
AAATCGACAATCGACGAAGCAATC